>NZ_JBRCWE010000096.1:0-24775 GCF_053497555.1 Raineya sp.
TTAATCATTTTTTCAATTACCCTAAGTTTTTTTATTTAAATCCCTTGAAAACAATAAGTTAGACTTATAATTCACGTTAATTTAAGTTTTTCAACGGGAGTGCATTTTTCACCCAAGCGAGAATATAGCACCGAAAGGACATTCTTGCTATTTTATGATGATAATAGAGTGCTAACCAAAGGTGAGGGAATTAGAACGGTAGCTTGGAAAAATGAAATTGAAATCCCTCTGAAAGTAAGCTATTATTTTCATATTCCCAAACGTTCCTTGATGTTAATTCCTGCTTTTTCTCTGCTACTGGGAACTACAAAAAATCAAATTATCTCCCAAATTGAGAGTCCTTATTTATTCAAAGAAGTTTTTATCATAAATACAGACTTTTTCATAAAAAGGCTCACCTATCAAGTGGATTTGAGTTTAGGTTATCAGATAAATGATAAAAGTATTCTTACTTTGGGGTATTTCTTTCAACATAATATTGTTTCCCAAGATTACCCTTACTTGCTGAAAGGAGCTAAATTTGGGATAAAATGGCAGTTGAATAAATGATTACTCAGCGTCCTGCTATAAAGATACGTCAAATAAAACGACTATCCAGGTGCTTGTCGTCCCTTAACAAGTATCTAATTTTTGATAATCAAAATTTTACTTGTAAAAAAATACAAAAAATTTGTAAGAAAATTAAGCAAAATGACAAAAAAACTTGTGATATACGCACACAGACGTAGCAAGCGATGATGTTGCTATGAGCGACCTCATCGCTCTAACCCAAAAAAACATCTTAAAATTCATTTTTTTGGAAGTAAATTTCTATTGTTACTCGTTGATTTTTCTGCAAACAGACTTTTTAAGAAGCGACTAAATAAAAGCAATGGCATCTAATTGCGATGCCATTGCTACTATTGATTAGCGAACAGAAGTGTATATTTACTTTGCTGAGCTTTGTCGCAAGCCTGCTCCTTCAATGATTTCATCAACCACAGCAGGGTCTAATAGTGTAGTGGTATCACCGAGGTTGGAAATATCTTTTTCTGCAACCTTACGCAAAATTCTACGCATAATCTTACCGCTACGTGTTTTGGGCAAGCCCGAAACAAACTGAATCACATCAGGTTTGGCAATAGGACCTATCACTTTGGTAACCGTAGTAAGCAAACTTTGCTTGAGCTTTTCGGGTTCGTGGTTGCTGGCGGCACTATCCAAAATAACATAGGCATAAATTCCCTGCCCCTTGATTTCGTGAGGATAACCTACCACTGCACTTTCTATTACAAGCGGGTGCGAATTGATAGCATTTTCTACTTCGGCAGTACCCAAACGATGCCCCGAAACATTGATAACATCATCAACACGCCCCAAAATACGATAATACCCATCAGCATCACGTTTTACGCCATCACCTGTAAAATACAAGCCTTTGAAGGTTTTGAAATAGGTATTCACAGCTCTTTCGTGGTCGCCGTAAGTAGTGCGTATCATTGAAGGCCAAGGAAACTTAATGCACAAATTACCTTCTACATTATTACCTTTGAGTTCTTTTCCCTCGTTATCAACAATAACAGGCTGAATACCGGGCATTGGCAGTGTCGCATAACCGGGTTTGGTAGGGGTTACCCCTGCAATAGGCGAAATCATAATGCCACCTGTTTCTGTCTGCCACCAAGTATCTACCACAGGACAATTCCCCTTCCCTACATGATTGTAGTACCAGTGCCAAGCCTCTTCGTTGATAGGCTCTCCTACCGAACCCAGTACCTTCAAACTGCTCAAATCGTGCTTTTCTATGGGTTCAGTGCCATACGCCATTAAAGCCCGAATAGCCGTAGGGGCAGTATAAAGATGCGTAACCTTATGTTTTTCTACTATCGCCCAAAATCTATCTACATCAGGGTAAGTAGGTACGCCTTCAAACATCACTACCGTAGCCCCATTCAGAAGCGGTCCGTATACAATATAAGAGTGTCCTGTAACCCAACCCACATCAGCCGTGCACCAGAAAATATCTTGGGGCTCGTACTGAAACACATTTCGGAAGGTATAAGCGGTATAAACCATATAGCCGCCTGTGGTATGTACCACCCCTTTGGGCTTGCCCGTAGAACCCGAAGTGTAAAGAATAAAAAGCATATCTTCGGAGTCCATCTCTTCGGCTTTGTTTTGCACCTGCACTCCTTGCACTGCTTCGTGCCACCAAATATCTCTGCCTGCTTGCATTTGCACACTGGTACCTGTGCGTTTGAGAACAATTACCTTTTCAACAGAATTGCAGGTTTGCAGTGCTTCATCTACTACCGCTTTGACCTCAATGGTTTTCGCCCCTCGGAAATTACCATCGGAAGTAATCACCATTTTAGCTTGGGCATCATTGATGCGGTCTGCTAGAGAACTTGCCGAAAAACCCGCAAACACTACCGAATGAATAGCTCCAATTCTTGCACAAGCGAGCATTGCTATTGCCGCTTCGGGAGTCATTGGCATATAAATAGCAACTCTATCGCCTTTACGAACTCCATTGGCAAGCAATACATTTGCAAAACGACAAACTTCCTCATAAAGCTCTCGGTAAGTGAGTTTGCGTACAGACTCATTGGGGTCGTTAGGTTCAAAGATAATCGCCGTCTTATCTCCAAGCGTAAAAAGGTTTCGCTCAAAGATATTTTCGGTGATATTGAGCTTTCCACCCAAAAACCACTTGACATCAAGGGTTTCAAAGTTCCATTCTACAACTTTTTCCCAAGTTTTACGCCAATAAAACTGCTGGGCAACGCTATCCCAAAAATCTTCGGGATTGGCAACGCTTTTCTGGTACTCGTACAAGTAACCGCTGAGAGTGTTGATTTTAGTGAGCATAATTTTTAAGATTTTGAAAGTGAATATTTTTAGATTAAGTTAGGTGCCGTGGAATGTAAAAACTTAAATATCATTTTCAATCCAATTTCTATCTTTTTCAATCAGTTGTTTGAGCTCCTCTTCGGTAGGCATATAAATACGATACTTGCTTGCAAAAAGTCTTTCATTTTCGGCTAAAACTGAATATTTTACAATAGTTTCATCTTTATCAGTACAAAGAATTATGCCAATAGTTGGGTTATCATCTTCTCCCTTTCTTAAATCGTTGTACATACGCACATACATATCCAGTTGTCCAATATCTTGATGTGTAAGTTTGCCTATTTTCAAATCAATGAGTACAAAACATTTGAGAATGTAGTTGTAAAATACCAAATCAATAAAAAAGTCAGAGGTCTCTGTGCATATATGTTGCTGGCGTGCTACAAAAGCAAAACCCTTTCCTAATTCCATTAAAAAACTTTGCAAATGATTTATTAAAGCTGTTTCTAATTCTTTTTCAGTAAGTCTTTCGTGAGATACTCCAAGAAACTCAAAAATGTACGGGTCTTTTATGAACTCTTTGATGCTATCCGAATTGGGCGAATTATCAGTAATTTCAAGCAGTCTATTTACATACAAACTATCAATATTTCTTTGGAGTACTCGTGTTGTCCAACTATTTTGTATAGCTTCTTTCATATAAAAACTTCTCAAATGTTGCTCTTCAATTTTTGAAAGAATTCGGTAGTGTGTCCAACTCAATTCGGAACGCACCGCGTTCCAAATTGGAAAGGCATTGTAAAAAGCACGCATATTTCTAAGATTTCTTTCATCAAAGCCTTTTCCCAATTCTGCGGTTAATTTTTGAGCCAAATTTTTTAGCTTAAATTCTCCATACTTCGCTCTTTTGTAGCCATTTTGTTCTTCTTCTACTATTAATTTCCCAATATCCCAATACATTTTCAATAAAATACCATTTACTTCCTGAAAAGCCTGCAAACGAGCTTTTGCAACAATTTCTTTTATATGTACTACTAAACTATCTATCATAGCCCCTCGTTATTTGGTCTTACTTACTTGCAAGCAATAAATAAAGTTGAGTAGAATATTCATCAAACCCTTTGATTTTATGTTCCAACTACCAATACCTCCTTTACTTTACTGACAATCTGTTTGTTGGTAAAAGGCTTGGTAATGTAAAAATCTGCTCCCATTTCATAGCCCTTCTGAATATCGCTTTCTTTGCTTTTGGCACTAATGAAAATTACTTTACAATGTTTGGTTTCCTCGTTGTTTTTGATAAACTTACAAATTTCATAGCCATCTACATCGGGCATCATAATATCCAAAAGCACTACATCGGGCAAATGGTTTTGTACGCTTTCCAAAGCTTCAGTACCATTGCGTGCTACAAAAACTTCATATCCTTCTTTTCTCATCAGAAAATCCAAAGAAAGTAAGATATTGGGTTCATCATCTACAATTAAAACTTTCATAGGCATAGATTAAGTTGTTGGTTTCAAAATGGTTATATTGTCGTTACTTGTTTCAAATAAATCAAGCGATAAAGTCCGAAACAAGCGAAAATAAAACTTTGTCATTCCTTGTTCTTGTTCCACGCCGATACTTCCTTTGTGGTATTGAATAATTTTTTTACTGATAGCCAGCCCCAAACCGCTTCCTTTGGGTTTGCGAATGTTCTGATTTTCTGCTTGGAAAAACTTTTCAAAAATAGCGTCTTTGAGTTCATTGGGTACGCCTTTGCCGTCGTCAGATACAGCAATTTCTATAAAATTTTGCTTTGAATAGCTACTTACAACAATTTTGGTTTTAGCAAATTTCACGGCATTAGAAAGAAAATTCAGAATTACCTGTAAAATTCTATCCTTATCCACTTCCGACCAAAGCGGCTCTTGGGAGAGTTGTGTAGAAAATTGTATTTTTTTCTCCGCTATTACGCTTTCGTAAATCCCAATAGCTTCTTTTACGATTTCATTAAGGTTTTGGGGTGCAAGATGCAATTTTTGCTTACCCGATTCAAACTTTTCAAGTTCAAGCACCTGATTGATGAGCCTTTCCATTCGTTCTGTTTCGCTGATAACGGTTTTTAGGAAATGCTCTCGTTGTGCAGGTTCTAAATCGGGATTTTCGTATAAAATTTCTGAAAGTGAGCGTATAGAAGTAATAGGTGTTTTGAGTTCGTGGGTTACGGTGCTGATAAACTCATTTTTAAGAGCATCTGCTTTTTTGAGCTCAAAATTCAGTTTTTTGAGTTCTTGGGTTTCTTTAAGAATTTTTAGCACTTCTTCTTGGGTAAGCGTTTCTTCTTGCACTACCGAAGCCACAAGTATTCTTGCCGAAGTAGAACCTATTGCCGTAGCAAGTATTTTTTCGGCATATTTTACGAGCTTAGCGTTGCGTTCGGCTTCATCGGCATACAATTTCCCCTGATTTTCTTGCTCAAACTCGTTTAGCAAATTTTTTGCTTTATTTTCACCCACAAAACGAGCCAAAAGTTCTTCTAAATCTTTTTTATGAGCAATGCCTTTCCATATTACTGCTTCGTCATAAGAATCGGCATATTTGAAAACATCTACAAAAAGTTCGGCTTGGTTGCGTTCTTGCGAATTTTGAGATGTAAAAACCGAAACTGCAACATAAGCAACAATATTAAAAAACAAACTCCAAAAAAGCGAATGTGCCACAGGCAAAAATTCTAATCCAAAAAGTGATTGAGGACGCAACCATTTTACCCCAAACAAACCTTCTTGCATAATACTTTTTGAAAGCAAGCCTGCCTCAACAAAATTGGGTACAATAAGCGTATAAAACCACACTACAAAGCCCAACACAATACCTGCCAATGCACCTTTGCGAGTTGCCTCTTTCCAATACAAACCACCAATAACCGCAGGTGCAAACTGCGAAACTGCTACAAAAGAAATTAGCCCGATAGAAACCAGCGGCAACTCAAAAGCTGTATAAAGATACCAATATGCCAAAATGAGTACCAAGCCAATGCTTATTCTACGAATAAGAAGCACCCAACCTCCCCATTGCTTATCTTTGAGATATTTGGTTATACCTGCCCGCAGGCTCAAAGGGATAAAAAGATTATTGGTAAGCATAAGGCTCAAGGCAAGCGAAGCAACAATGAGCATACTGGTTGCCGCCGCAAAACCTCCTAAATAAGTAAGCAGAGCCAGAAAATGATTGCTATTTTGAAGGGGAAAAGCCAAAATATAAGTATCGGCATCTATACCACTTCCGAAGGTCAGTTTGCCTGCCAGTGCCACAGGTAAAACAAAAACATTGATAATAAGCAAGTAAAGCGGGAAAAGCCAAATCGCTTTTTCAAGGTGTTTTTCGCTTTTATTTTCCACCACTGCCATTTGAAATTGTCTTGGCAAAAACATTACTGCAAAAAGCGAAGCAAGTCCTATCAGAAACCACTCCCAGCCCTGATGTGTAGCATTTTCTTGAAAATATAAAATTTTTTGCAATTCAGGTTTCTCAAAAGCTTTCCGAAAAATATCACCAAAACCATCAAACAGCCCAAATACCACATAAGCCCCTGCTACCAGAAAAGCCAAAAGTTTGAAAATAGATTCAAAAGCAATCGCAAAGACCATTCCTTCATTTTTACGAGTTAGGTCTAAACTGCGAGTACCAAAATAAATTGTAAAAATGGCAAGAGCCAAAGTAATGTAAAATCCATAATCCAGAAATACAGGGTTTTGAGCGAAATGTTTAGGATAATCTACGAGCAAAGTAAAAGTTTCACTGATAGCCTTAATCTGCAAAGCTAAATAAGGAACTACCCCAAGCACGGTAAAAATACTTACAATAGCCCCCAAGGATACATTTTTTCCGTATCGCGTAGCAATCAGGTCAGCAAGGCTGAAAATATTTTGAATTTTGGCAATTCGGATAATTTTTCTCATCACAAACCACCACAAAGGCATTGAAAGCGTAGGACCTAAATAAATTAGCAGAAAGTCGTAGCCTGTTTTAGAGGCTCTGCCAATAGAGCCGTAGTAAGTCCAAGCGGTGCAATATACCGCCAGCGAAAGAGCATAAATATATGGAGAATTGATAAAACGGCTTTTTTGTTCTGCTTTTCGTTCTGCCCAATAAGCAAGCCCGAAAAGCAGAAGCAAATATAATAAAGATACTATGATAAGCAGGGTTACCATTCTGTTATTTCCTAAAAATCAGCCACAAGGCTATAATTATCAAAATCCATACGACAAAAATATACACAAAAGCAGGCGGAAAGCCGTTGAGTAACATAGGCTGGTTGAAGGCAGAAAGCAAAGGGAAATTGAGCAAAATCATACCTGTAAAAAACACAAGCAAGAGTATCTGACCTATTTTTTTCACTGATTTAGCCATTATTTTGCTCAATTTAAGTAAAATGTATCAAATTTCCAAACCCTTGCCTTCTGTAAATCTAATCTTGTTAGGGTTTTCAAATTTTTTAGTCCTTCGTTACAATTTTGTTTTCAAAAAATAATTTCAAAATTTCTTTGCAAAAAGTGAGTCATAAGTTGTGTTTTCTGACCGAGAGTGATGATGCCGCTATGAGCGACATCATCGTTTGCTACGGTCATTTTACCCATTTTCTTACGTTTTTTTCATATTTTTTGAAAATAGGGGTGAGTTCAAAAACAACATCATAAATCAGCCGAAGACATTACGGTTTTATCGTATTCGCCTTTTACGGAATAATACCCAAACAAAGCCAGTCCAAAGGCAATAGGTACAAAAATGGTAATCGTAATTACCCAAAAAAGATATGTACTTTGCAGTTCGCTTGCGGGCTTTTTACCTGCCGCAATGGCTTTTTCCAAAGCAGGTATTTCTGTAAAAAATTGATTGAACATCATTACAATCAGCACAGGAGCAAGCACCAACCATACTACGCCGAGAATTCTTTTAACAGCATTCATAAATATTGAATTTTAAGGTTCTACAAAAAACTAATCTGTTACATCTTTATCGGTACGAGCAGGCAAATACACCATACCAATAATGAAAGTAAGTACCGCTATACCTATCGGATACCAAAGACCTGCCAAAATATCACCCGAGGGCTGTGCCTCACTTTTGGTTGCCTCAATAATGCGAGTAACAATGTAGGGTGTAAGTCCTCCAAAAATGCCATTTCCTACGTGGTAAGGCAAAGACATTGAAGTATAGCGTATTTTGGTAGGGAAAATTTCTACTAAAAATGCCGCAATAGGTCCATATACCATTGTTACAAAGAAAATCTGAATGAAAATCAGCCCAATCATTGTCCATTTGTCGCTACCATTGAGCGTGATAGATTTAGATTTTTCTACTTTGGGTTCTTTGGCAGAATCGGTAAATAGCGTGGTTTTGGTTATCAGAATTGCCTTGGTGCCGTCTTCAAATACTTTGGTTACTTTTTGGGTTTGGAGCATATCAGGTTTGTCTTTGATAGGCTCGGTTTTAGTATCAGTTTTAGTTTGCTCGGTAAGTTCTTTTTTCTTTCCTTCCGAAATATCCGAAACATTATACATTGCTTGGTAAATAGGTCGGTAGGCAAATATCGCCAGTAGCAAACCTGCCATCATAATGTATTTGCGACCTATTTTATCGGAAAGCCAGCCAAATACCAAAAAGAAGGGTGTAACCAGCACAATGGCAATCATAATAATTTCATTGGCTTGTGCCGAATCAATAGCACAAGTTTTGTTCATAAACGAAAGTGCATAATATTGCCCTGTGTACCAAACTACCCCCTGCCCTGCGGTAGCTCCAAAAAGTGCCAATAGTACCATTTTGAGGTTAGCTTTTTTGGCAAAACTTTCTTTGAGCGGGTTTTTAGAAACTTTCCCTTCCGATTTTACTTTCTTAAACATTGGCGATTCGTGCATACGCATACGTATAAACACAGAAACCACAATCAAGAAAATAGATACCAAGAAAGGAATACGCCAGCCCCATTCTTCAAAAGCTCCGTTCGGATTGACAGCATTACTATCTCTCAAAATACTTTGTGTGAGAATAATAACTCCAATAGACATCAGCAAACCCAGAGTTGCCGTAGTTTGAATGAAAGCAGTAAAATATCCTCTCCGATTGTAGGCAGAGTGTTCGGCTACATAGGTAGCGGCTCCGCCGTACTCTCCCCCCAAAGCCAAACCTTGCAACAAACGCAAAACAAGCACCGTAAGCGGTGCGGCGGCTCCCCAAGAAGCATAGCCAGGTATCAGCCCAATGAGGAAAGTAGAGCCTCCCATCAGAATGAGCGTAACCAAAAAGGTATATTTTCTGCCTATCAAATCTCCTAATCTACCGAAAAATAATGCCCCAAAAGGTCTGACAATGAAACCCGCCGCAAAGGTTGCCAGTGAGCTTAAAAATGCCGCCGTAGGGTTATCGGAGGGGAAAAATTGTTTGCCAATAATCCCCATTGCCGCAAGACTTCCAAAAATGTAGAAGTCGTACCATTCAATCAGCGTACCTACCGATGACGCCGTAATTACCCCCCAAATCCCTTTATCTGTTTGGGTTTGTAATCCTTGTTTTTCTGCTGAAAGAGTTGCCATAAATTATATTTTTTTAAGTTGATTTTATACCAAGATTAAAATGGTTTTACAGATTGCAGGATTTTATTGATTGATTTTCAATAACTCAAAATTAAGAATATTGAGTATTTGGTTGATGTTACAAGTAAATCATTGTCTGGACGATAATTTCGCCTAAACGCTTTCTACCACCTACCAAATCTGGGTTGGTATTGAGTTTGGGTTTTTCGCCTGTAATGATGTTGAAATTACCCTCGTAAATGCTACGACTCTGATATTTGAGCGAAACTTTGGCGTGATGCCCGTCTATGTAATAATTGAACCCTGCCGCATAATCCAAAGAAGGTTCTGCCAGGTATTGGAAGTTTTTGTAGGTACCTGTTGCAAAAAGTTGGAGTTTGCCTTTATCACCCAATAGTGTTTTAGGTAAAAGATAGCCCGCTTCGCCATACACTATGCTACCTGTACCTATACGCCAATCGGCGTTTCCACCACCCTGTAAAGTAGCACCAGGTAAGCCGGGCAAACCCTCGTTCATAATACCAATAGCTCTGATGTAATTAGGACCGAAGTCCATATTTTGGTAAAGCAAGTAACCCGTAAAGGCTGTTCCTTTCTCTTTATTGATGGGCAAATCGGCAAAAACATCAAGCCCAAAAAGTTTCATATCGTGGCTTTCCCAAGTAAATTCAGTACCATTGGGCTGATAGCTACGTGTAGCTTTGGGGTGTAGATGAAAACCTCCGCCCACATTCACCACTTTTTTTGTTCCAACGTAAGTTCCTACAAAGAAGGGCAATACATTGCTTTCCTTTTCGGCGAGTTCAAAAGTAAAATAGCCTCCCACCGCTCCTGTATTGTTGTTAGAAGCAAAGGCTCTTCCCGGAACAGCTTGTATAGTAGCATCGGGAGTTGGTGTAGCAAAGGGCTTATTCACGTAGGCTCTATAATCCAAACTTTTGCCTGCTATGGGTAATTTGCCTTTTACATAAATACCAAACTGACGGGCAAACTGGTCGGTTTCTTCAATGAGCGGCCAGTTGAAAATAGGAGCATCTAATGCCAAAAAGTTGAGCGTACTTGCACTCGCCATTCGGCTCACACCATTCCAATAATGCAAGCCTGTACCAATGTAGAGTTTATCTTTTACCACTTGATATTCGTTCCAGAAATCGTGCAAGAAAAGTTGAGGCTTTTTACCTACCCCATAGCCCCCTACTCCTGAAGTTCCTGAACCGCCACCATTCACAAAAGTTTGGTTATTGATACCAATATGAGCCAAAATCAGGTAGCGAGGAGAAATTTGTGTGTACCACAAAAAACGAGAACGCCGCAGACCTATATCCCAAGTGCTGGCTTCGGGAATACCATTGACGGTAGTGCCCGGGTTGTTATCAATATAACGCATCCACATCTGATGCCACGTAATAAAGCGAATGAAACGCTTACCGCTGGTATCCAAGTTGATACGGATACCTTTTCCGTAAATTTCCGAACCCTGTGCCATTCCCCAATGGCTCAAAAGGGTTAGCAGTGCAAGAGAGAGAAAAATTTTTTTCATAAAACCAAAAGAAAGTTGATTTCAAAAAGCACATTACAAAAGTGCAAAAACAACTTGGGAAAGTATAATTTTAAATATATTTTTGCTAATTGTATATCTGCTTAAATTTTCTTATTCTTTTATACAAAATTTTCAAAGATTATCTATTTGTAAAAAAGCGAATTGATTTTTTCAGAGTAAAATATTAAAATTAACCTTTATACCAAAACTTTATAGAGTAAAAAACTTTTATTCAGAATAAAATTTTGAATAAATATATTTTTTTAGCAAAAATATATCAATTTAGCAAAATTTTTGTAAAAAATAGCTCTTTACATACAATTTTGGAGTTTTTTTGGGTTTTTGTAGGTTTTTATTTTACTTTGCTTGGCTTAAAAGAAAATTTTATGGAAAACAACGCAACTATTCAAAACTTACTGCAAGCTCTTGAACACAAATACAGCCAAACGGGGCAAAATCTTGCCGCTAATTTAGAGGGGCTTTTGCATTTGGATTATCTTAAATATTGGGACTACATTCACGTAGATACCCTGCTGACGCTTCAAAAACCCAAAACTCGCTTTCCCGATGAAATGGTATTTATCATTTATCACCAAATCACGGAATTGTATTTCAAACTTACTCTTTGGGAAATAGAGCAAATAGCGGCTTGGCAAGAAATTCCTACGGGAGAGTTTTTGGAAAAAGTTCAGCGGATTGTTCGTTATATCAAGGCTCTTTGCAATTCTTTTGATATAATGAGCGTAGGTATGCAACCCGAACAATTCAAGAAGTTCCGAATGGCACTATTGCCCGCCAGTGGCTTTCAATCGGCTCAATTTCGCCTAATTGAAATTGCCTCTACGGATTTTGTAAATCTACTTTCTGCGGATTTCAGAGCTCAAATTACCCCAAATACCACCACTGCCGAAATGTATGAACATATCTATTGGAAACGCGGAGCTACCGAAGCCGAAACGGGCAAGAAAACCATTACTCTGCAACATTTTGAGGAAAAATATTCTACTACCTTTTTAGAATGGGCTTACAAGTTTCGTGATAAAAACTTGTATCAGCAGTTCAAAAAAATTTCCCCCCAAGATGAAATGTTTGAACCTATCCGCGAGGCTTTGCGAGAAATGGATTACTGGTTTAATGTAGAATGGGCACTGGCACACCTAAAATCTGCTGTAAAGTATCTGCGAGAAAAAGGAAAGCCCATTGATGCCACAGGCGGCACAAATTGGACAAAATACTTGCCCCCCAATTTTCAGAAAATCATCTTTTTCCCTTCACTTTGGAACGAAACCGAAAAAAACGAATGGGGACGAAAAAAAGTAGAGGAAATGTTGGGATAAACTTGCAAAGCGACCATATCACAACAAAGCGATTGGTCGCTTATATTCAGGTTAAATGCTTTATCATCAAAAATTCAAGTCTTCTATGAAATATTTTCGTAAGTATCAATATCTTTTGAATAGGTAAAGTCCTAAACCGATTTGTGCAGAAGGTTGCAGTACAAGTAACCGTGTTGGTGTCCTATAAGTTTCATCAATGGCGGCAAAGCCTATTTGAGCAGAAATCGCAAGATGTTTTAGAAAGTTTGTTCTGATACCACTAAAAACCATATAAATATACCTGCCGTTTTTCTGTTTGGGTTTGGCGTAATAATCACTGATTTTGATATTTTGGATAGGCTCTTCAATACTTGGTCTAAATTCTGCGGCAAAAGCGGCAGTAAAAATCCATTCAAAGTTTTGCTTACTACCGAATTTTTTAAGTTCTCGTATATAAGCTACTCCCCAAGTGTTTCTGCTTGGAGCAAACGAGAATGTATTTTTTTGATACACAATATCCAAAGCAGGCAGTAAGAATAGATTAGCCCCACCTATACCATTGGAAATACCTATATTCCATTCGTCTGATTGAAATTCTTGCCCACTTGCAAAAATAGCCAAAAATGAAAGAAATAACGAAAAGAAAATGCCCTTTTTCATTGATTTGCCTTTGAAATTTCTACTTTGGAATAGTTTTGTAAAAAGCTACTTTGCAATTTATATGCCAGCTATACAATTTTTTCAAATATTTTAGGTTCAGATAAGTAGGTTTATTCCTTGTAAAATACCATCTACTGCCAAGCCAAAAAGCACCCCAAAGCCAAAACCATAGTTGATAAGCTCACGAAAATATATCGCCGCAAAGCTATAAAAAAGGGCTTCTACTTCTTTGGGGTGCATTGCCTCAATTTCTTCTACAACTACCTTGTGCAAATCAATAGAAAGCAAAAGTTGAGGTAAATTATCGTCCAAAGCCTCAAAAACTGCCTCTAAAATCTGAAAAGATAGATACTCTTTGGTAGAAGGCAAAATATTGGGCAAAATCTGGGGCAAAAGTTGGTGCGTAAGGGCAGAAATACGCTCTCGTAAAAAATCCCTCACTTGTGGCTTTTGTAGTATTTTCCCAAAAGCCTTGTGCAAATCATTTAGTAAGGTTTCTGTTTGCAGGTAGTTTTCCAAGCTTTCAGCTTTTAGCAAACGAAAAGCCTCATCTATCCATTTATTTTTTTCCTCTTCAAACACTCGGCTTGGGAGTACATAACTAACAATTTTTTGAGCAATGCTCGTACTATCTTCGCTAATCCAGTGTTGGGAGTAGCTTTCGGCAAAGGCTCGCATATTTTGCGTAATAAAATGAGCAATAGTTTGCGTAAAAAGTGGTTTTTCGCTTATCAGATACTTCAAATGTCCTTGCAATAGAGCGATTTCAGCCCCAAAGTGTGCCGAAAGATTTTTCAAGCCTAAAACGTCTTCGTTTTTTACAAAATCTAAAAGAGGGGTTTCTAAAAGGCTATATTCCAAGAAAATTTCAGCAACTTTGCCTGTGGTCTGTCCTAAATTTTCGTTACCCAAAAAACGACTGATAGCACGGCGTAGAGCTTCCTCATTGATACGAATATTGAGTTCGGATAGCGGAATTTGCCCAATTTTTGCAATTTCCTGCTCCATAGTAATCACAATTTCGGGCATCTGCTCCCTAAAAAAGCGAGGAATCCCGTACTGGCAAAGCTCTAAAACCGTTTCCCTGATAACCGTTTTGTAAATAAACGCCGCTCTGTTTTCTTCATAAGCTCTTTCATAAACTTCGTTGGCAAGCTCTCGTTTGTGTTCGTTGAGCCAATCCAGACCTTTTTGGATAAGATTTTTGACAAGCGAAATGGCATTTTCTCGCAAAAATTCAATGATTCTCCCCCCAAGCACCTGGCTAATTTTACGTTCGGGGTGGATTTCGGCGTATAATCTTTTGGAAAAACCTTGAAATACTTTTTCTTGTGTTTTTTCGCTACGCATCTGTCTGCGTAAAAAATCGGCAAAATTTGCTTTCAGGTCTTCAATTTGGTTTTTCTGCAAAATATCAGAAATTTTACGCTTTACGAGCTTCTGGTACTCTTGCCAAAGGTACTCTTGCAAGCGAGGAAGCCACAGATGCGTATTTTCGGGTTGAGAAAAGCGTTCAAGGTTTTCTTCGAGAAAATTATCCAAAAGTTTTTCGGTAATCTCCCAAGTACCCCGAGGAAGCAAATCGGCAAGGTGCTTGGGGGCTTTTTTACCAAGTCCTAAAACATCTGCTATGGTTTTTTCGCTCTGCAAAAGCAGTTTTTGCGAGCTAACTTGCGTTTTTATGGCACTTTTGAGGGTACTGGTATCCAAATTGCTCAAATTCTGTTTCAAAAGCCCTTGAATTTGCTTTTCTAAGGCTTTCCAAAGGCTTTCTTGTTTGCTATCTAAAAAGCTATCGGCTTGGTTTTGCAAGTAGCTACTGATAGCAATTTCGTTTTGGGTGAGCGTTTTTTGCAAAAGGGCGTAGTCATCTTGGGCAATCATTCGCAAAAGCGACTCACGAAGCAGTTTCCTACTGCCGTGAAAATTATTCACGATGCTATCTCGGTTCAAAAGGCTCTGCTGAACAAATTTGCCCATATTCTGAGCAAAACGGCTTTTATTTTTGCTAATAATGCCCGGCGTAAAAGGCACTTTCAGCCCTGCAATACGTTTGGCTTCGTAGGGGCGAAAAATCATTCGCAGGGCAAGCCAATTAGTACCATATCCCGTAATGCCATACACCAAACCATTCAGGGCATTTGCCGCATAAGGATTTTGTAGAGCAGGTATAGCCGACAGCACCCCACCTGCACCCGCTCCCAAGATAGCCCCCAACACATTGATAGGAGCAACCTCTCTACCCATAAAATTTTCTACCATATCGCGTATGCGTTCAGGGGGCAGAGGAGCAAGATTTTGCTTCACAAGGGCTTCTATGCGTCCTTTCAAGAGGTTCTCAAGCTCCAAAAGCAAAGTTTTTTGCAGATAGTCGGCGGTTTTTTGGTGTAAAGTGGCATCTGCATTCAAAAAGGGCAAATATTTCTGCAAATTTTCCTGACCAATGTTTTGCCAATAGCCTTTTAGCGTTTTGCGAAGTCTGCTTGTTAGCTTTTCGGCTATATCTTTGCCTTCAGCTTCGGAAAAAAGAGTTTGTAGTTGTACTTTTTCAAGATTTTTGCTAATTGTATCTTTCAAAAAGGCTTGCAATTTTTCTTTGACCTCACTTTCTTGCAGTTTGTTTTGGGCTTTTTCTGCAAGCCACCTAGCAAGTTGAGCAAAATTCGTTTCCGAAAAAATGCTTTTCAGAGCAACCTTTGTAAAACTTTCTTGTTTTTCTTGAATTTTGCTTATCAAAATTTTTTCAAAACGAAGGTTTTGCAAAAGATTATAGAGCCAAGCACTCTCACGCAGTTTTTGGAGTTCTTTCTGCAAAAAGTTTTCCATTTGCACCGAAGTCAAAAAGTCGCCTATTTTTTGGCTCAAATAGCTATCAAAGCGATTGGGCTGGATTTGGGAAAGAATTTCATTGAAATTTTTAAGCAAGTTGTCTGTCAGAAAGTCAATGGCTTTTTGGCTATCTATCTTTTGTATAATTTCGCTAATCGTGTTTTTTTTCAAATAGTCAATCAGATAATCAGTAGCAATTTGGGCAAGTTCGCCTGCATCGTATTTTTCAATAAACTCCACAATTCTCCGCACCACTTGTGCCTGTTCACTTACGCTTCCGATGAAAATATCCAAAAGCCACTCTTGCAGGGCAAATTGTGTGTTGTTGCGAAAGGTTTGGTCAATGAGGCTATCTATTTTACTTTTTTGCGTTTGAATGTAGCTAATAAAACGCTGTAAAATACGCGGCAGGTGCTTTCGCAGAAAGTTCTCAAAGTTTTGTTCTAAGGAAGGGTTCAGCAGTTCAAAAAGCGTGGTATGTTCGCTCCGCAAAGTTTCTACGATAAACTTGGCAAGCGTTTGAATGATAAGTTTGCCTTTGTGCGAATTGAGAAACTGATGAATTTGCTCCAAAACTTCTGTAACGATGCCGTGAAACTGCCCTGCCGAAACAAGGCTACTCATTTCTTTTTGAGCAATGCTTTGCGAAAAAAGCCTTACGAGTTGCTCTATTTCGGCGTTTTGCAAAACTTCTTGCGAAAAAGGCAATAGAATATTTTGGGGCGTTTGGAGCAGAAAATCGTAATAACTGGCAATAATCTTTTGCAGGTTTTCAGAAATACGCTGAACAAATATTTCGCCAAAAATATCTTGCAGGCTATTTTCACTGATATTTTCAATGATGCGTTGCAAAGAGGTTTCCAAATCAATTTCCGAAGGCAAATGGGCAATTTTTTCGCTGATACTTTGGCTGATATGCTCAATTTGAGCAGTTGAAAGCAAATCTTTGATTTCTACAAATTGCAAGAGATTTCGCAAGTGGCTTTGCAGTTCGGATTGCACGATTTGGCAGAGCAACTCGCTCAAATTATCCCAAGTATTTTCGGCAAGGGGAATATCGGCAAAGCGAGTATTTTGCAAGATTTGGCTCAAATGCTCGGTGTAAAAATCTTGAACGCTCTGCTCAATGGCGGTTTTGAAGGCGGGGCTATCAAATTCTTTGGCAAGCGTATGATGATTGATAATTTCACGCTCTACGAGTTTGCTGATATTTTCTACAAATTGATGGTGCGTTTTCAGCACGATGCCGCCCAAGCCAAACTTTTTACGAAAAAGCATCTTGACGGCAAGGTCGTTGGTTGTATAACCCACTACGGCTCCCGAAGCGATTTTGCCAAGTATTTCTCCGAGCATCTATTGCTATGTTTTGAAATTCAAGGTATTTTTGCAAAAATACCTTTTCCGAAAACAATTTCAAATTTTACTTGTTTTTCCGAAATAAATTTTGTTGTTTTGGAAAACAAAGTGTTTGTGCTATTCCCAAAATCTTAATTACAAAACTATGCTACACATTCGTTTATTTTTTCTGATTTTTTCGACTTTTGCTTTGTTTTCTTGCGTTTCTAATAAAAAATATCTAGCCCTGCAAAAAAATTATGATGCCAAAGAAGTAGAACTCAAAGAAGCCCGAGCCACAATCGCCAGCCTCCAACATCAAATTGATGAACTACAAGCGGAAAAAAAATCTCTCACCCAAGACCTTCGCAAGCTCACTTCTGCCTCTAAAAATACCAAAGATGAGCAAGTAGCGGCTTTGGAAAAGAAAATCAAAGATTTGGAAGCGAAAATTGCTTTTTTAGAAAAAAATCAAAAAAATAACAACCAAAACACCAATACCAAAACTGATACCAAAAGCAAGAAAAATAACAAAAATGCCTATTAGTAGCCCTTCGAGTGATGAGATACCTGTTATTTTTGGCTTGGATTTTGGCTTTGCCCGCAGTGGCACAAGTGTATCCGTTTCGGCATTATGGCTTGATTGAGGGACTGCCCGAAGAGAATGTCAATTATATTGCCGAAGACCATAACTCTTTTATCTGGATTGCCACCCAAGGCGGTGTCTGTAAATTTGACGGCAGAAAGTTCTACAAATATTCTACTACCCAAGGACTGCTCAATAATCTTGTCAAGTGTGTGATTGAAGATAAAAACTATCATATTTGGGTAGCTACTCGTCAGGGTGTTGCAAGGCTTATCGGCGAACGTTTTGAAGTTTTTACTGAAAAAAATGGATTGGTTGATGATGATGTCAATTTTATTTTGGAAGATAAAAATGGCAATATTTGGTGTGCCACCAACGAAGGTTTGAGCAAATATGACGGCAAACGCTTTGCTAACTTTACTACCTTTCAAGGACTGCCCCACAATACTGTTCATTCCCTCTACTTTGACCACCGCAATATCCTCTGGATAGGAACAGATAACGGACTGGCAAGCTATGACGGCAAAAAAATGAAAACCTACAATGTACAAGACGGAATTGTTAGCACGGCTATCTATTGCATTTTTCAGGATAAAAAACTTAATCTTTGGTTTGGAACGCCACTAGGAGCTTACAAGTTGGATAATATTTCAGGCGAATTTCAGTTTTTTGGTGAATTGAAGGGTATTAAAGGGGAAATTTCAGCGGGACTTTGCGATAAGGAAGGAAAAGTCTGGCTCGTATCCGATGAAGGGGCTTTTGTTTTGCAAGACGGCTTTTTACTAGAACACCTCACTACCCAAAACGGACTTTCAAGCGATAATCTCAATTGTATTTGGCAAGATAAAAATTTTAATTTTTGGTTCGGAAGTAATAAAGGTATTTCTAAAATCAGTAACAGGCGTTTTATCACTTTCAATGAACCCCTCATTTACGACAAGCCCATTCGGGCTTTTGCTGAAGACGATAAACAACTCATCTGGATTGGCACTAATGAGCATCTGCTCACCTATGACCTTAAAAGCAGAAAATTTTCTGAAAAAAAAGCCCTCAATGTGCGTTCTTTGTTTTGGGATAAAGATAAAAAAAATCTTTGGATTGGCTCGGTAGGAGAAGGACTTTGGTTGTATGACGGCACTCGCTACAAAAATTTTACCACCGCCGATGGCTTGCGAGATAATACCATTTACTGCCTTGTAGAAGATGAACAAAACCGCCTTTGGGCAGGAACGGATAAAGGGGTAGCTCGTGTGGAAAAAGATGGAAAAATTACGACCTTTTCCGAAAATCAAGGACTTGCCGATAATTATGTTCGCTGTGCCTTAAACGATGGCAGAGGAAATCTGTGGTTTGGCACTTACAAAGGATTGAGTCGTTTCCGAAATGGTGTTTTTACGAACTTTTCAACCAAAAACGGACTGGCTAATAACATTGTACTTTCCATAGCCCAAGATGCCCAAGGCGTACTATGGCTGGCTACCGAAAACGGACTTTGCCAAATGAAACCCAACGCCACCCCCAAAGATACCAACTGCTTTATATGCTACACCGAAAAAGACGGCTTCGCTTCGCAAAATCTATGGAGTGTAATTGTAGATAGTGAAGGCAACATTTGGACAGGACACCGAAACGGCATTGATAGATTTACCCCAAAAACAAAAAAAGTAAAAAATTACAGCTACATAGATGGCTTATCGCTAATGCAAACCTTTCCCAATGCCCTTTTCAAAGATTCTCGCCAAAATCTCTGGATTGGCACTTTCAATGGGATAGTGAAGTATCTGCCTTATGAAGATGTACCAAACAAAAATCCCCCAACCCTGCATCTGATTGATGTCAAGTTGTTCAACCGAAAAACCGATTGGAACAAATATGCAAAACTTTTAGACCCCGATTTTGCTATTCCTTTGAGTGAAGTTTCCAATGGCATTGCTGTAAAACTTGCCCACGATGAAAATAGCATTACTTTTGAGTTTGTAGGGGTACATTTTACCGTTCCCGAAAGAATAAAATATCAGTACAAATTGGAAGGTTTTGAAAAAGAGTGGTCGGAAAAAAATGAGCAAAATACCGCAACCTATACCAACTTACCGCCCGGAGTTTATACGTTTTATGTGCGTTCTTTCAATAGTGATGACGAAATGAACCCGCAACCCCTAATGTTTAAGTTCAGGATAGATTTGCCTTACTGGGAAAAATGGTGGTTTTATCTGGCTCAGGTTTCTTTTTTTCTAACTTTGGTGATTGTTTCCGTCTATTTAGGGCTAACGCGTAAAAACTCTCGCTACACCATTATTTTAGCTTTTACTACAATGCTGATGCTCTTTGAATTTGTGAGCGTTTATATTGAAAATTTTGTAGAAAGCTATACAGGCAATATTCCTATTTTTAAGGTAATTGCCAATGTTGTTTTGGCATCACTCATTGCTCCTTTTGAAAAAGCCTTGAAAAACTACTTATTCCCAGCTAAACCCGCCATTAAAATTCCAGAAGAACCCCCTCGTTTCAATAGAATTGAATATGAAATCGGCAACCCCGAAGATGATTTGGTGTAACCAAACAAACATATTTGCTATCTGCGTAATATGCTTGTTTGGTTTGGTTGAAGGCAATAAACTCTACTGCACCGCTACTTTCTTTTTGGCTTGTACCTGCTTGTTTATCCAAGCATAGGTTTTTTCAAGACCTTGGCGGAGCGTCATTGTGTAATCCCAACCTAATTTTTCACGTATTAGCTTATTATCAGAATTTCTACCTCGCACACCTACGGGACCGGGTATATTTTTGATAGTAAGTTTTTTACCTGCAATATCCATCACAAGTTCTGCCAAGCCATTGATGCTAATCATTTCTTCCGAACCAATATTGACAGGTCCCGTAAAATCAGATTCCATCAGACGGCGAACTGCCTCAATACACTCATCAATATAAAGGAAAGAACGAGTTTGCTTACCATCACCCCATATTTCAATAAAACCTCCCTCTTCTGCTTCGGCGACTTTACGGCATATAGCGGCGGGAGCTTTCTCTTTGCCACCTTGCCAAGTACCTTCGGGTCCGAAAATGTTATGGAAACGAGCTATGCGAACTTCCAGACCATAGTTGCGATAATACGCCAAAAACAATCTTTCGCTGAAAAGTTTTTCCCATCCATATTCGCTATCAGGAGCGGCAGGATAAGCAGAATCTTCTGAACATTTCGGATTATCGGGGTCTTCTTGGTTGTAGGCAGGATACATACAAGCCGATGAGGAATAAAACACCTTTTTTACACCCATTTTTACAGCCAAATCGGCAATATTTAGGTTGATAGTAGCCGAGTTGTGCATTACATTGGCATCATTTTCTCCTGTAAAAATATAGCCTGCCCCTCCCATATCTGCGGCAAGTTGATAGACCTCATCAATATCTTTCAACACTTCTTTGCATACTTGTACATCACGCAAATCGCCAATAATAAATTCATCGGCAGGTAGCTGAGTGTATTCGTGATGCTTCAAATCTACACCACGCACCCAAAAGCCCTCTTGTTTCAATCTTTTTACCAGATGACCCCCAATAAAGCCACCTGCACCGCAAACTAAAACTTTTTTCATACTTTTCGTAGTTTAAGAAATTCCAAAAAATTTAAGTATATGAATTTTGGTACAATATGCAAATAACGTTTATACAGACGTTTTGGCTCCATCAGCAAACGAAAAAACCATTCCATACCCATATTTTGCACCCAACGAGGAGCTTGTTTTACCTTATCAGTATGGAAATCAAAAGCCGCACCTACCGTAATGATGAATTGGCATTGCAAGCGTTGAGCCAATCTTGTGGCGAAAATTTCTTGCTTGGGCGTACTCAATCCTATCCATACAACGTCTGCCCCACTTTTCTGAATAATATGCCCTAATTCTTGCATTTCTTCATCTGTCATTTCTCTGAAAGGTGGGCAATATGTCCCTACTATGTTGTGATTACCAAATTTTTTACCACATTTTTCTTTCAGTTCCTCTGCAACTCCCTCCTTTCCGCCACAGAAAAAATGCTTGATAGGCGTGCTAGCAGTTTTTTGCATTGTTTCGGCAAAAAAGCCCGGTCCGTAGCATCTTTGCATTTGTTTAGCTCCTTTCCACCTGCCTATCCATACACCAGGCATTCCGTCTGGCAAATTCCAATAAAAATTATGTAAAATTTTAGCAAAACTTTCATTTTCTTGGGCATACACCAAGCCGTGAGCCCCTGTGGCACTGACCAATCGGTTTTGAGGTTTTTCTTCTTTACAAATACGTATCAATTCGGCTACAGCCTTGGGTATATTTTGATTGTAAAGCGGTATGCCTAAAACTTTAACAGCGTTTTCCACAAATTTTTTTTCGCAAATTTATATCTTTGACCGCAAAAAAACAAAAATGGTTGCAAGTCTGAAAAGTAAAATTCAAACTTACTTTACCCAAACCCCCATTCAAGTTGCTATTCACGAAATTTTGGTAAGTTTATTTTTGCTTACTCTACCTTTTTATGTTCCTGCTCCTCGTAATATAGCGTGGGTAATTATCAGCCTCAATGCTATCATTGCCCTCTTGCTACATCAAAATTACAGAAAAAATTTATGGAAATACAAACACCTATTTTTTCTACTATCTTTTTTTCTGCTATTGCATTTTATAGGAATGTTTCACACCCAAAATACCGAGTGGGGCTGGTTTCTGATAGGTTTGCTTGTTCCCTTATGGTCTCTGCCTCTTTCAATGCAGGTTTTCCCTACCCCAAAAATCACCCTACAAAATTATTTACGGCTTTTTGTAATAGGAGTGGCAATTTTTGCTCTTTTGTGCTACGCAAGGGCTTTTTACAGGGTTTTTCAGGATTGGCACAACCCTCATTTTGAATGGGCAAATTACTTTTACTATCAAAATTTTACTGCTTTCCGTGCCGAACCCACCTATTTGGCAATGCTCATCTGCCTTGCTAATCTTTTTTTGCTTACCGACCTTTTTTTTCCTCAGCATCTTTCTATATTTTATTCAAACAAAACAAAGGCTTTATTTCTTGGCTTTTTTTTGCTCACAATGCTTTTGCTGGCGGCTCGTACGCAAATCGGCATTTTTATACTTGGCTTTGCAGTATTTTTTTTAGAATATTTCCGAAAACAAAATAAAATTTGGCAGGGTTTGCTATGGGGAATAGCTATTATTGGTATTCTGATAGGTATTATTTTGCTTACTCCTTATACTCGTAAGCGTTTTAGTTTTCTTTGGAATACCCAAGAACGAATTATTTTAGATAAAAATCAAGATCATTCTTTGGGCAGAAACTGGGACGGAGCAACCTTAAGATTTGCTCAATGGACTTGTGCCCAAGAACTTATTCAAAAAAATTGGCTCCTTGGCGTAGGCACAGGCGATGGACAAGATGAACTGCAAAAAATCTATGACGAATATAAGTTTTATTTTGCTTCAAAATACAATCGTTACAATGCTCATAATCAGTTTTTTGAAACTTGGATAGCCTTGGGAATAGTAGGCTTCATCGGTTGGCTGGCTTTGTTGGTACTACCTCTATCTTTTTTTTGGAAAGAAAAAAACTACTTGGCTTGGAGTATTTGGCTGGTGCTGTTTTTTTCGGCTTTTACCGAGTCGTACTTACAAAGAAATTATGGGGTAATAGTTTTTGCTATTTTTTATGGAATAGCGTTTCTCAAACATTCTCCCAATCAATTTGAGCGGGCTTCTTGAAGGTCATTTTGAATTTTGTACCTTTACCTAATTCACTTTCTACTTCAATTTTCCCTCCCATTGCCTCTACCTGCAATTTTACAATATGCAAGCCTATTCCTTTGCCTTCTACATCAACGCTTGAATGAAATCTCTTATAAAAGCCAAACATTTTATCCTTATTTTTTGCTAAATCTATGCCTATACCGTTATCTTCTACTTCTACATACAAAAATGTATCATCTTGGTAGGTTCTTACCTTTATTACGAGCTGACGTTGTGTATCGCGATATTTGATAGCATTGCTAATAAGATTGTAAAAAATACTTTCAGCATAAGCCTTGATAGCATATACATAGCGTACTTGCAAATCTACTTCTAAAATACCTTTCGCTTCCATTACAGCGGCTCTCTGCTTTTCAATTTTTCTTTTCAAATCAACTTTTTCGTATATCTCATTTACTCCTTTACGAATTTGAATAATGGTATTTAGGTTCTTAATTGTATCATCAAGCTCTTTGGCAGACTGTTGAACAAACTCAAAAATTTTTAGATTCTGAGGGTTACTAATGTTTTCCATATCCAAACACATCAATAGCCCTTGCAAACGAGCAATAGGCGATCTTACGTTATGAGCCAAAATATAGGAAAATTGTTCCAACTGACTAACGGTTTGTAAAAGAGCCGTATTTTTTTCACGAATTTCTTGGGTACGCTTTTCAACTTCGGCTTCTAAATTTTTGGTATATCTTTCCAAAATCTCATTGACCTGCTCAATAGTTTGCTGTTGCGATTCTACTTCTTGTTTCTTTTCGGCGAGTTCAATATTCTGCCTGCTAATTTCTTCGTTTTTGGCTTCTATTCTCATTTTTTGCAAAGCTATGAGTTTATTCAAACGGCTTTGCCTTCGCAGCAAATACCCTAAAATTACAACAATAACCAGCAAAATGATAATACCCACTCTTGTCCAGAAATCTATCTGTTCGTTTACTTTTTTTTCAAGCAAATAATTTTCTTCTTGGTTTCGTAATAAAAACTTTAGTTGGCTTTGTAAAACTTGATTGCCTTTCTGAAAACGCTCCAAAGAGTCTTGGGTAAGATGTGCTTTCCTTTCATATTCAAAAGCCAGTTTTGCACTATCCAAATAATAAAGAACATTGGCAAGCCCCGAATAAACTCTAATTTTGTGTATTAGTTCGGTCTTACTGGTTTTTTGTAAAAACTTTTCTGCTTCTTTATAATACTGATAGGCTTGTAGGTAGTTTTTTTCATATTGAAGTTGTTTAGGATTGAAAAAGATTTCCAATGAAAGTTGTATATTTAGGTGCTGAAACTAAAATATTACTTTTCATGGAAATCTTAAGCAAAGATAATATAAAAAGGTATATAATACC
>NZ_JBRCWE010000097.1:0-50239 GCF_053497555.1 Raineya sp.
AATTTGTTAATTTTATCCTTTATGGTCATTTTTATCCGAAGAATTATCAAAAAAAATAAATCCTAAACAACCTCAAAATCTACTTTGGGAGTTACAAAAGAAAAGCGTTTATTCAGGCTTTTTTTCGCCTTCGTCTAAATCAATTACTCCACCTGAAACAATAAATTTCATAATATCTGCTCCACTGCTGGCAAGAGGTGTGATAAACTTTTTTTCCACAATAAACAAATTTCCCGAAAAATTGTAGGAGTGAGGGATATACACAGCTACAAAACTTTCGTCCAGCCCCCACTCGTTAAGGTCTTCCTGCGTGATAAAGCCCAAACGTTTGAGGTTAGAATCTTGTGAAATTTGTACGAGTACAGGTTTATCAAACTTTTTCTTTTCGCCTACAAAGGCAGAAGTTAAATCTTTGATAGAAGAATAAATGATACGTACAAAAGGTAGTTTCTCTAAGATTTTATCAAAAAATTGCAAAATAGGCTTTGTGAGCCAAGCCGAACCCAAGTAACCCAGCAAGGTTGTGCCTACTACTACTACAATTACCCCCAAACCGGGCACCTGAAAGTAGGGAAAAAGTTTGTCCAAAGCATTTACGACAAAATACAAAGCATAAGCCGTAATGCTTACAGGAACTACAAAGAGCAAGCCTCTGAAAAAATAACGTAAAAAATATTTCATATAAAGTTTGGGTTAGAGGCAAAATATACAGAAACAGGATACAGGAAGCAGGAGCAAGATATAAGCCCTAAAGAAAGCCTCTTGGGATTGAAAAAAGCTCAAAATTTTGAAGCTCTACTTCCTGTTTCCTAATATTCGTTATCCTTTCAAAACACCTAACTCTTTACCTACTTCTGTAAAGGCTTGGATAGCTTTATCCAAGTGGTGCAATTCGTGAGCGGCAGAAATCTGTACACGTATGCGAGCCTGCCCTTTGGGTACTACGGGGTAAAAGAAGCCAACAACATAAATGCCTTTATCCAAAAGCCTTTCAGCGAATTTTTGTGCAAGCACTGCATCATAAAGCATTATAGGTACAATGGGGTGTTCGCCCGGTTTTATATCAAAACCTGCTTCACTGATTTTCTGACGGAAATACTTGGTATTGCGTTCCAGTTTATCTCGCAATTCGGTAGTTTCGGAAAGCATATCCAAAACCGCAATAGAAGCCGCTACAATAGCAGGAGCAAGAGCATTAGAAAACAAATAAGGACGAGAGCGTTGGCGTAAAATATCAATGATTTCTTTTTTCCCACTCGTAAAACCGCCCATAGCACCGCCCAGAGCCTTGCCGAGTGTGCCTGTGATAATATCTATTTTCCCCATTACGCCTCTGTATTCGTGAGTGCCTCTGCCATTTTTACCCATAAATCCCGAAGCGTGGCACTCATCAATCATAATGAGTGCATTGTATTTTTCGGCAAGTTCTACGATTTTATCCAGTTGGGCAATGGTGCCGTCCATAGAAAATACGCCATCTGTAACAATAATACGGGTGCGAGCATTTTGGGCTTCTTGCAATTTAGCTTCCAAATCTGCCATATCGTTGTGTTTGTAGCGGAAGCGTTGGGCTTTGCACAAACGAATGCCGTCAATAATAGAGGCGTGATTCAGTTCATCAGAAATGATAGCATCTTGTTCGTTGAAAAGAGGCTCAAATACACCGCCATTGGCATCAAAAGCGGCTGCGTAGAGAATGGTATCTTCGGTGCCTAAAAACTCGGAAATTTTACGCTCTAATTCTTTGTGAATATCTTGCGTTCCGCAGATAAAACGCACCGAAGACATACCGAAGCCGTGTGTATCCAAGGCTTTTTTGGCGGCTTCAATCACTTTGGGGTGCGAAGAAAGCCCTAAATAATTGTTTGCACAAAAGTTGATAACTTCTTTGCCATTGGCAACAATATCCGCCCCTTGGGGGGTAGTGATGATGCGTTCTTTCTTGAAAAGACCTGCATTTTCTATTTCTTGCAGTTCTTGGGCGAGTAGTGCTTGATTGGTGTACATAGTCGTAAATATTTTACAAGCCAGAGTAATCGTAATTGTTCATATATTGCGTTGTAAAGTCTTTTCCGTTTTGGAAATTGGGGTCGTCCATTAGGCGAATAAGTAGTGGAATGGTGGTTTTAACACCATCAATGACAAACTCTTGCAAAGCTCGTTTCATTCTGACAATCACCTCCTCACGAGATTGAGCCGTTACAATGACTTTGGCAATCATTGAGTCGTAGTTGGGGGGTATCACATAGCCCGAATAAATGTGCGTATCCACTCTCACACCTGCTCCGCCAGGGATATGTAAGTTGGTAATTTTGCCTGGACAAGGTCTAAAATCTTTTCCAGGGTCTTCGGCATTGATACGACACTCCATAGAATAAGCCAAAGGATAATAATTTTTCCCTGAAATAGGTATTCCTGCCGCAACTTTAATTTGCTCTTTTACCAAATCCCAACCTGTAACGGCTTCTGTAACGGGGTGTTCTACTTGTATGCGGGTATTCATTTCCATAAAGTAGAAATCGCCATTTTTATCCAAAAGAAACTCAATAGTGCCTGCACCCTCATAATTGATAGCTTTTGCCCCTTTGATAGCGGCTTGCCCCATTTTTTCACGAAGTTTTTCGTCAAGTAGTGGCGAGGGGGTTTCTTCAATGAGTTTTTGGTTACGGCGTTGGATAGAGCAATCTCTTTCCGAAAGGTGGCAGACATTGCCGAATTGGTCGCCGAATACCTGAATTTCTATGTGTCGGGGGCTTTCGATGAATTTTTCCATATACAAGCCATCGTTCCCGAAGGCGGCACCTGCTTCCAGTTTGGCATCGTTCCAAGCTTTTTCTAAATCTTCTTCTTTGTGTACGATACGCATACCACGCCCGCCTCCGCCTGCGGTAGCTTTCAGGATAACGGGATATTTGATTTTTTTGGCAATTTTTTTAGCTTCTGCAAGGTCTTCAATAATGCCATCGGAGCCAGGCACCGTAGGCACGCCTGCGGCTTTCATTGTGGCTTTGGCGGTAGCTTTATCGCCCATTTTCTGAATTTGTTCGGGGGTAGCCCCGATGAATTTGATATTGTGTTCTTGGCAAGTTTTAGAAAAAAGAGCATTTTCAGAAAGAAATCCATATCCAGGGTGAATGGCATCGGCATTGGTAATTTCGGCGGCGGCAATGATAGCAGGAATGTTGAGGTAAGATTGTTTGCTGGGGGCGGGTCCTATGCAAACCGCTTCATCAGCAAATCTGACGTGCAAACTTTCTTTATCAGCCGTAGAATATACTGCCACGGTTTTTATGCCCATTTCTTTGCAGGTGCGTATGATACGTAAAGCTATTTCCCCACGATTGGCAATCAGGATTTTCTTGAACATACGTTTGTTTGTTTGGGTTTATTTTTGCAAATAAAAAGGTTTTTCCGAAAAAATCCGAAAAAACCTTGTGAATTTTGTGATGTTCTTGTTGCTTTATGTTTTGCGTTTTTTTACTTCTTGACGCAAATTTTGAATTTCTATTAGCGATAATCCAGTTGCTTTGGCAATAAAATCATCATCAGAACCTAACGAAATTAGATTTTTAGCAATTTCTATGCTTTTCTCTTCCACAGCCGTTTCCAAAACACTTTTCAAATCTCGGTAATAGATAAGACTTTCTTCGTATTTTTCACGTTGCTCAGGGCTTAAATTGGCAAGTTCTGCTGTTTGAAAGGCTTTCTGAAAAATAGGTTCATTCAAAATGCTTGGAATATGGTCAAAATTTTCTAAATTTTTCAAAAAATAGCACCATTTATCAAATTTGCTTTCCAGCTCGTGTTCTTTTTTCTGAAACAAAGGCATTTGCAAAAATTTGAAATGGAGTTTATCAAAGAAAAGGTCGCCGTCTTGGTCTTTGAGGGCTACATCTCGCCTAAACTTGCGTTTTTCTTCGTTTTCGTCATACTCAAAATCAAGAATGGCTACAAAATAAATGGGTTCAAGCCTGAAATTCCATTCGCCTTGTTGGGCTTGGTCGCGTATGGGAAAAGTTATGTAAAAAAGACTTCTATCTTTGAAAAATTTAACTTTGGCTTTTTGCATTTCCACAATAAACCTCTCGCCTGATACAGCTTTGCAATGAATATCAAAAATGGCTTTTCTTTCAGCAGAAACTTCGGCAAGGCTTTCGGAGTTGCGAAAATCTAAATCCGCAATTTGGTGATGAGGAGGTAAGAGCTGGTTCAAAAAATCAATGAGCAAGTCTTTATTTGCCTCTTCACCAAAAAGTTTTTTGAAACCAAAATCTGTATAAGGGTTAATGAACCTTGCCATACAAGCCATTTCCTTTATGCATACATATCCACATAGCCTTGCAGACCTTTGTTGCCGCCTATGCCTGTGGCAGTGAAAATCCATTCGCCATTTTCGCGTTTGAGCCTTCCAAATTCTACATCAGTAGAAGTGGGGTAGTCGGCATCTAAATCATAACGCAAAATTTCACGTTTGGTTTCTACATCATAAATGCGAATGTAAGCATCGGAAAGCATACCAAAGTTATGCTTACGGCTTTCGGCATCGTGTATGCTCACAATAACTAAAATTTCGCTCACCGCAGGGCTTACAGCGTCCAAATTAGCAAGAATCATTTCATCATCTTCATCGCCCACGCCAGTTCGGTTATCGCCTGTGTGCTTGATAGCCCCATCAGGAGATTGCAGATTGTTGTAGAAAACAAAATACTCGTCGCTGGGCAGTTTGCCTCTTTCATTTATCATAAATACCGAAGCGTCCAAATCTAAAGCATTGCCTGCTTTTACTTCCCAGCCCAAGCCTATCATAATTTTTTTGAGCGAGGGTTCTTTTTTGGTAAGGTTGAATGAACTACCTTTTTTGAGTGATATTGCCATAAACTATGATTTTTTGATTGATAAGTTTAGATTAGGTTCAAACATATTTATCTACATATCCTTGTAAGCCAATGGCTGTTCCTATGCCTGTTGCAATAAAATGCCAGCCGTCTTCTTCTCTTTTCAGCCTACCAAATTCAATTTCAGTAAAAGAGGCATTATTTTCATCTAAACGAAAGCGTACAACTTCTCGGCTATTTTCTACATCAACCAAACGAATGTAGGCATTTTTGAGCAAACCAAAATGGTGCTTGCGGGCTTCGGCTTCGTGAATGCTCACTACCACAATGAGTTCTTTGATAGCTGGATTTACCGCAGGCAAATTGGCAAGAATCATTTCGTCATCATCATCGCCTATGCCCGTTCGGTTATCGCCTGTATGTTTCAGTGAGCCATCAGGCGATTGCAGATTGTTGTAAAAAATAAAATACTCATCGGCAGGGATTTTGCCATTTTCGCCAATCATAAATACCGAAGCATCTAAATCTATGGTAGAGCCGGGCAAAACTTCCCAGCCCAAGCCTATCATAATTTTTTTGAGTGAGGGTTCTTTTTTGGTAAGGTTGAGTTTGTTTCCTTTACTTAGTTCTATTCCCATAAATGCTTCGCTGATTTTTTTAGCAAAAAAAATGTTTTTATTGATTTTTGCAAAATTTTTTAGGAAAACCTTGTCTTGTATGCCGAGATTAAAACGACTATCAAGTTTTACAAGATTTGATTTTTTTTGATTTTCAAAGATTTATAGCATAAACTTCCCAAAAAGAATTTTGTTGCACTATAATTAAAGAATGGTGGGAGAAACCTTGAAACTGATTGTTTTTGGCATAAATTTTGAAATTTCATTTGGAGATTTGAGATTTTTTTAGTATTTTATGCAAGGCATTTTTTGATATTTTCCAAAAACCAAATACACAAATCTTATGAAAAGTTTAGCTCACAACTGGCTTACCGAAGGACTTATAGATTTTGAGTACAAAAAATATGTACTGCTGGCGTATCTGAAAAATGTTCAGAATGAGTTTGAGGCTACTCGGCTTTATCCTTATCTTTCGGATTTGGTTTTTCATTATCAAAATCTGCTTTCTTTCAAAGAAGGCAAACATCTTTTGCGTCAGAATTTCCCCAAACAAATCACACAAGCAGATTTTGAAAAGTTGCGTTTGCAATACGAAATTTTGGTAGATGATGACGAAATTATGCAAACGTTGGAAGAAATTGTAGAATTTGCTATTCCCAACTTTCGCAATTTGCTCAAAGAAGGCAAAAATCTTTACGATTATGTAGAAAGCCGTTTAGAACTTTCTTTGGTAGGCATTGCCCCCTTGTATCAGGAAGAAGGCTATTTGATGCTCTACGAGGAAATTTTGAAAAATATTCAAGTGTATGAGTATCAGGTTTCTATCTTTGAAAACTTGGAAAATCCTTACCGAGCCATTCATTTGCACTATTTAGAAACAATCCAAAAAAGCCTTTTTGAAACTTTTGAAAATCTAAAACTCGCTTTGCTTCGTAAGTATTCCAAACTGCCTAACCCAGCTACGTACCTGATTGTGGCAAAAGTGCCGTATCCTTTGCAAGAAACACTTTTGCCTGTGGCAAAAAGAGTGCTTGTAAGGCATCTTTCGCAGAAAGCCGCCTAAAAAATTTGCTTGCTACCAAAATGTTTGTTTAATTTACGTGCAAATATCAAGTTTTTGCAAGGTTTGGAAAAAGAAAAAACATTTTGGATAGAAAGTGAGTTGATTGTTCAACTCAAAGCCAAAAATGAAAAGGCTTTGGAGTATCTGTACGACCACTACGCTTCGTGTATGTATGGAGTTGCTCTGCAAATCCTGAAAAGCGAAGTGTTGGCTCAAGATGCTTTGCAAGAAGCTTTTGTGAAAATTTGGCAAAATATTCAAAATTATGATAGTACCAAAGGCAAACTTTTTACTTGGCTACTAAATATCTTACGAAATACTGCTATTGATAAATTGCGAGCCAAAGAAGCCAAATACAAAGCCGAAAATTTGAAAAATATTGCCAAGAAAGCAGATAATGATACGCTGAATCAATCCGAACTCATTGGCATAGGAGAGCTAACACAAAAACTAAAACCCGAACACCGAGTTATTATTGAAATGATGTATTTTGAAGGCTATTCCCAATCGGAAATTGCCGAAAAATTGGGAATACCACTGGGTACCGTAAAGACCCGAGCCAAAAACGCTTTAGATTTTTTACGCAATTTGCTGAAAGAAGATACTTTTTGAATTGAATTCAAAATATTTACTGCCTTGGAAGTGCAAAAATTTATAGAATCAGGCATATTGAGTGTGTATGTTTTGGGTATTGCCACCGAAGAAGAAAAGCAAGAAGTGGAGCGTATGGCGGCTTTGTATCCTGAAATTAGAGAGGAATTGGAAAGCCTGCAAAATGCTTTGAATGAATATGTTGCTCAATACGAAGTGCCTGTACCTGCTCATCTCAAACAAAAAGTTTTTGAAAAAATTCAGGATACTGAAAATGTACAGGCTAAATTGAAGCCAAATCATAGCTCCGATGGCTACACGGTGCCTTTTCCTTCGGTACAAAAGTGGAAGTATGGCTTGGTGGCATCTTTGATGCTACTGGCTTTCAGTGCTTTGCTGAATGTGCAGTTGTACCAAAACCTTAAAGAAACACAGAGGGAGCTATCCATTGCCCAAGCCCAAAATATGGAAGGGGAAAAAAGAATTACAGCCCTGCAAACCCAATACAAAACCATTGAGCAAGAACTTGCCTTATTGCAAAATCCTGATTATCATATTACTTACTTGGAGGGCTTGCAAGAGGTAGCTCCAAGGTCTTATGCTACGGTTTTTTGGAACGAAAAAGAAAACAAAGCCTATATTTTTACCAATTCACTGCCTCAGCCGCCCCAAGACAAACAATATCAACTTTGGGCACTGACAGATGATAATATCATCTGGGACGCAGGTGTATTTGATTGGGGCAAATTTTCGCCTGTCAAATGTTTCAAAAAGCCTCAAAAATTCATTATCACCCTTGAAAAGAAGGGGGGCGTTCCCAAAGCCGAAGGAGCGGCGTATGCTATGGGTAGCGTGAAAAGTTAGTTTTCGGACTTTACTTCTGTTTCTTGAAATTTCACCCAACTGAAACTTTCCCATTGGAGTTTTTCAAGGGCTGAAAATCTTTTTTTGTAGTCATAAAAAGAGTTTCTATCGTAAGCATAGCCCAAATAAAGATACGTTTTGCCCAATTCTTTTGCCCATTCTATTTCTTTTAGGAGTGTGAAAATTCCTAAGCTATGTTCCAAATAGTCGGTATCAAACATAGCATAAATGCTTGAAAACGCTTTGGGGGTAATATCTACAAAACTGCAAGCTACTAGCTTTTCTTTATCCCAAACTTCAATCTCATACGTAGGTAGGGGCGTACTATCGGGAGTTTCTGAAAGGAAGTTGTATAAAGACATAGGGCGGCTATGTTCTGAAAAACGCAAGGCGTGTTTTTCAAACAAGAGATGCTTTTCGGGGTTGAGGCTTACCAACTGCCTTTTGATAGAAAACTGCTCATTTTTTCTCAAAATTTTACGCTGACTTTTAGAAAGTTGGAAGTGGGGTAAAAAAATACGCAAGGGTATCACTTTTACGGGTAAAAATTCATTATTGCTTTCTAAAAATGAGCTTTCAAGACGAAAAAAGTATGTGCCAAAATGCCGCCAACCTTGCGAAAGCAAGATATCTAATTCTTCGGGGCTAATGCTCTCCAAATGAAAGTAATTATCTTTTAGTTCCAAGGCTTTGATGTTTGATTTAGAAAAATCGTGGCTTTTTGTGTTCAAAAACGTTTCCTGCTTCTTGCTTCCTGTTTCTATACAACAAACAACTACGCTATTTTTTTACTTTTTCCATATTTCGGGCAAAATCAAATCCGATAGGCTCACGTTTGTTGCTTTCCCAAGCAGTCATTTCTTGCATAAATTCCTCAATATGGCTTAAAATAAGCACTTCGCTGAAATCTTTGGGTTCAAAATTTCCAAGTACGATAGGCTCTCGTTTTTCAACCCATTGCTCAATATAAGGGAAATAGATAGTAGCGGTAATGGTTCGGTTGTAGGTTTGGGCATAGCTCAACATACCGCCATATTTGATGTAAGATTTGACACTATCAATGGTTTTGAGCAAAATACCGCTGTAAGTATTTTTGAGATGCAAAGAAACCGCTTCCAGATTGATACTTTGGGGGGCGTGGTCGTTGTACTCTTGTAAGCCTATGTACCATTCCAGAGGAACTGCCTTGATAACTTTATCCATTGCCTCAATGAGCAAGTTTTTGGTGCCTTGAAGCCAAGTTTGGTGTCTTTCCTGAATTTTGGAAAGGCTTTGCAGGTAAGCCTCTCGTTGCCTGCTAATTTTTTGAATGATTTGCTCCATAATATTTTGATACTTAAAACCTTTTCAAACTAACAAGTATTTTTCAAAAATGCAAATAAAAATCTTTGAGCAATGTCTTAAATTCATTGGTATATTCGTCTTTTTCGTTTCTGATAAATAAATTTTCGCTCACAAGATTACTTTCATAAAATCCAAAAGCCGCAATTTCACGCAGTATTGGGTGTTTGGGGCTGTGAAAAATATGTAGCTTTTTCTGCGGAAAAAGATTTTTTCTTTTTGCCCAAAGGCAAAACTTTTCCATAAAAAATGGAGGGAGTAGTATAAAGGCTCTGCCTTGTGATGCGAGTAAAAGCACTATTGCTTCGGCTAAATCTTCCAATGGAAGGCTATTTTGGTGCAGAGCCATATTGAGCTTTTCATCAGGACTTTGCAAGTAATTGGCATAAAAAGGCGGATTGCAAACTATTAGGTCGTATGTAGATGCTTTTGAACTTTGGGCAAAATCTTGAATAGAAGTATGATGAAGGTGAATAGTTGCGTAAAAAGGGCTGTGTGAAATATTCTGTTGGGCTTGCCGAAAGGCATCTTTTTCTATTTCTACGGCTTCAATTTGGCTATTAGGGAAGCGTTGGGCGAGCATCAGCGAGAGCAAGCCTGTACCTGTGCCTATGTCCAAAATTTTTTGTGGATTTTCTGTAAAAGCCCAAGCACCCAAAATGCAAGCCTCTGTGCTTACTTTCATAGCGGTATGGGCTTGGTCTATACGAAATTGCTTGAACTGAAAATAAGTGTTTTTCTGTCTTTTCACAACATTACTTTTGACAAAAAAAGTCAAAATCTGACTAATGGCATAATTTAAGGGCAAAAAAATAAAATTTTAAGCAAAATAAAATTTTGTTTATACAAAATTTTTGGTTTCTATTTCAGATTTTAATGCGAGTTTTAATATTGTATTTTGAAAAGTATATTTATTGACAAATTGACATTTTTTGAATTTACGTTTGCACTTTTTTAATCTTTTTATTGAATTTTTCCAAGTTGCAAATTTTATCATTAAAAATTTAGAACAAAATTTTGTTTGGCAAGAAATTTGTTGGTAATTTTGCGTTAGGAACGAAAAAAACGAGTTTTAGCTATGTTGAACTTTAAGGAAATTCTGACCGTATCGCTGATTTTATTTTCAGTGATTGATATTTTAGGCTCTGTGCCTGTTATTATTGATTTGAAAAAGCGTACAGGTGCATTACACGCTACGCAGGCTACTTTTGTAGCAGGCTTGATAATGATTGCTTTCCTTTTTTTGGGAGAAAGCATTTTGCGAGTTTTAGGACTGGATACCCCTTCTTTTGCTATTGCAGGGGCATTAGTTATCTTCTTTTTAGGTTTGGAAATGGTGTTGGGCATTCATTTTTTCCGTGGCGAAATGCAGGGTAATGGCTCTTCGGCTTCTATTGTACCTATTGCTTTCCCGATTATTGCAGGGGCAGGCACAATGACAACTATTCTTTCGCTTCGTGCCGAATATCAGCAGGTTTCTATTCTGATAGCCATTGTGCTGAATTTGGTTTTAGTGTATGCCGTCTTGAAGGCTTCGGGCTGGATAGAACGCAAACTCGGACAAGCAGGTACTGATGTGCTTCGCAAAGTATTTGGGGTAATTTTGCTTGCTATTGCCATCAAAATGTTTAGAGTGCATTTGGGAATAATGTAAAAGTGGATGCAGGAGGAAGGAAACAAGAAACAAAAAAAGTTGATTATTTACATTCAAAAATTTCAGCGTTCAAACCTTTAAGGATTTGAACGCTCATTTTTTTTGAATCAATTGTCAAAAATTCTGTTTCCTTACCACAAATCAGACTTAAAAGTTACTATTTTTGAGCTTTTAGCTCAATATTTACAATTACTTCATCACCAAGCACCCAACTTTTGCCTCCTAAGCCAAAATCTCTGCGATTGATGCTGAAATTACCCGAAAAAGTTGCTTCATTGCCATTGGGTACAAAACGAAAAGGCATTTGCACTTCTTGGGTTTTGTTGCGAATGGTGAGTTCAAAATAGCCTACAAATTGCTCTTTCTCTTTGATAATTTTTGTGGATTTCATTCGCAAAAACGGAAATTTCACTGCATCAAAATAATCATCTTTGCGTAAGTGTTTATCACGACTTTTGTTGCCTGTATTGATAGTTTCGGCTTTTACAGAGGCTTCCATAGTGCTTTGAGCCAAGTTTTCAGGAGAAAAGTAAATTTTCGCCTCCAAGCCACCCAAAGAGCCATTTACATAGCTTCCAAAGTTTTTAATTTTGAAATTGATTTGGGCATCTTTTACTTGCCAATTCGTTTGGGCTTTTGCTTCAAAAAAAAACAATCAGCAAGATTAAAAAAATACCTATCTGACGCATTTTCATACTTTTTTTGCTCATACTTTTTTTGCTCAAAATAACACATTCTTTGGCAAATTGTTTGGGCAATGTACTAAATTGCTTATGAAAACGTTTTGAAAAGAAACTAAAATCTTACAAAGCAATGCAAAAGAAATCGCTTATCCTCTTACTATTTTGGGGCTTGATAAATGTTTTTCAAGTTTCTGCCCAAGAAGATGTAACTTATCAGAAACCCTCTGCTCCGATATTGGCATTAGCCGACTACGAAAGACCGCCTGCTATCAGTATGGACAAGGACAAAAACTATATGCTTTTGCTCTATCGCGATACTTACAAAAGTTTAGACGAACTTAACCAAGATGAATTGAGGCTGGCAGGTTTGCGTATCAATCCCAATTTATTTGCAAGTTCTACAATGAACTATGTCAAAAATCTTAAAATCAGGAAAGTAAAAGACGTAAAAGCCGAACCAACTCCTGTAAAAGGCTTGCCCGCCAATGCCAAAATCTCTTTTATCACTTGGTCGCCTGATTACAAAAAAATAGCCTTCGCCAATACTACGGAAAAAGGTGTAGAACTTTGGTGGATAGATGTTAGCACTGCCCAAGCTCAAAAAATTACGGAAGCTACCCTGAACGCAAGTGTAGGGAATCCTTTTGTTTGGTACAAAGATAGTGAGCATTTGCTTGTAAAGTTTATCCCCGAGCCACGTCCCCAACTCATTGATAAATCGAAGGAAACCCCCAAAGGACCCATTGTTTCCGTAGCCGAAGGCAAAGCCTCACAAAATAGAACCTTTCAGGATTTGCTTAAAAATAAAGTAGATGAGCAAAATTTTGAAAGTTTGCTTAGCTCCCAACTTTTCAAAGTGCATACAAGCGGCACAAAAACCTTATTTAAGGACAAGGAACTCTATGTGGGTATGTCTTTTTCGCCTGATGGCAATTATTTAATGCTTACCAGCCTACAAAAGCCATTTTCGTATCTTGTGCCTTACAGCCGATTTCCGCAGGCAAGCAAAGTGTATGATAACAAAGGCAATTTGGTAAAAATTGTAAATGAAGTTCCTTTGAACGAAATTATCCCCAAAGGTTTTTCGGCAGTTCGTAAGGGTAAAAGAAATATGGCTTGGCGTGATGATATGCCTGCAACTTTATACTTTGTAGAGGCTCTTGACGAGGGCGACCCTGCTAAAAAAGTAGATTACCGAGATGAAATTTTTGTGTGGCAAGCTCCTTTTGATAAAGCCCCTATTTCTATTGCAAAAACTCAACAGCGTTTTGCGGGTATCATTTGGGGCAATGAGCAACTTGCCATAGTGTATGATTCTTGGTATGATAGCCGTAATCAGAAAACTTACCTTATCAATCCTTCTCAGCCAAGCCAAACGCCTCGCATCATTTCTGACCGAAACTATCAAGACCTTTACAACGACCCAGGCAGGTTCAGTACCCAAACCAATCAGTTTGGGCAAGAAGTGCTGGCTATAGAAAACAACAAATTATTTCTCATAGGCGAAGGTTTCAGCCCCAAAGGGCAGTTTCCGTTTATTGATGAACTGGATTTGAAAACACTCAAAAAGCAACGTTTGTATCAGTCGGCTTTTACTGATAAAAAAGAGGATATTATTTCCATTGAAGACCATAAAGCAGGTGTGGCTTTGGTGCAAATTCAATCCCCGACCGAGTATCCAAACTATTTTTTGAGAAACTATAAAAAGCGTATCGCTCCTATGCAAATTACTTTCACGCCCAATCCTTTTGAAAGCATCAAGAATGTCAAGAAGCAGGTAATCAAATACAAAAGAAATGATGGATTAGAGCTTTCAGGAACGCTGTATCTGCCTTTGGGTTATGATGAAAACAAAAAAGAAAAATTGCCCTTGTTGATATGGGCGTATCCACGCGAGTACAAAGATATGCAAACCGCAGGGCAATCTAACCAAAATCCAAACGAATTCACTTTCCCCAATTATGGCTCATTTATTTATTGGGTAACCAAAGGCTACGTAGTATTAGATGATGCGGCTTTTCCGATAGTAGGAGAGGGCAGTCAGGAGCCTAACGATACTTTCATTGAGCAACTGGTTGCCAATGCCAAAGCCGCCATTGATGCCGTAGATAATTTGGGCTACATAGATAGAACCAAAGTTGCCATTGGAGGGCACTCTTACGGGGCATTTATGACAGCCAACTTGCTGGCACATTCCGATTTGTTTGTGTGTGGTGTGGCTCGCAGTGGTGCGTATAATCGTACGCTTACACCTTTTGGATTTCAGAGCGAACAGCGAAACTATTGGGACGCTCCCGAAGTGTATAACAAAATGTCGCCTTTTATGAACGCTCATAAAATCAAAAAGCCTATTTTGCTCATTCACGGAGAGGCAGATAATAACCCAGGTACTTTTACTTTGCAAACAGAAAGGCTCTTTCAGGCTATAAAAGGTTTAGGCGGTACGGCAAGAATGGTGATTTTGCCTCGCGAAAGCCACGGCTACGCCGCCAAAGAAAGTATCTTACACGTATTGTGGGAACAGGAGCAGTTTCTGGATAGGTATTTGAAAGGAATGAACAAGTAAAATTTTGTAATTATTTACATCTGCATATTCGTACAAGCGACAATATCCTTAAAAGATATTGTCGCTTTTTTTATACTTGTTTTGAACTAAAAATTAACGTAGTTATTTACGTTCAAAAAGTCTAAGGTTCAAGCGTTTTAGGTGAAATTTTATTCCGCCTAAATATCCAATGCCTTAAATTCTGTTTTCTGCTTCTTATTTCCTGTTTCCATACTACAAATTAGCTCACAATACTAATTTTGATAGCATTGGTTCGCTGTTTTTCTTCAATAGGCATACTGGCAAGCTGAATAACCACATCGCCTTCGCTTACGTAGTTTTTTTCTTTGAGAATATCAATAATATCTTTGAAAGTGGTATCAGTAGAAATGAACTTATCATAAAAAAGTGTTCTGACACCCCAAACCAAGTTGAGTGTATTCATTAGTGGTTCGTTGCTGGTGAAAATAAAAATATCAGCTTCGGGACGATGGCTTGCCAAGCGATAGGCTGTATAACCCGAATTGGTCATACCTACAATGGCTTTGGCACCTGTTTGGCGAGCCAAATTGCAAGCCGCCGCAATGAGGCTATCGCTGTAAAAGGTTTTGGAGTTTCTATCTACTTCTAAATTTTTGTGATATAATTTTTTTACACGTTCTTCTACGTACTGAATGGTTTTTGCCATACTGCGAATAACCTGCATTGGGTACAAACCTGTGGCTGTTTCAGCGGAAAGCATAAGGGCGTCAGCTCCATCTACTACGGCATTGGCAATGTCGTTGGTTTCGGCACGGGTAGGGCGTGGGCTGTTTATCATACTTTCCATCATTTGCGTAGCAATGATAACAGGTTTTGCGGCTTTTTGGCACTTTTCAACAATCATTTTTTGTAAAAGAGGTACCAGCTCTGCGTCCATTTCTACGCCCAAATCGCCACGAGCTACCATAATACCATCGGCAACTTTGATGATTTCGTCAATGTTTTCAATGGCTTCGGGACGCTCAATTTTGGCAATGATTTTAGGATTTTTGCCTTTGAGCTGAACCAAATGCTTCAAGAGCAAAATATCAGTGGCAGTTCTTACGAAAGAAAGAGCAATCCATTCCAAATTACTTTCCAAGCCAAAAAGTACATCTTCGCTATCTTTTTCGGTGAGTGAAGGCGAGGATACTTCGGTTTGGGGCAAGTTCATACCCTTTTTAGATTTGAGCAAACCGCCGTGAATAACTTTCGTGAAGACTTGCTTTTCATTTTTTCCCGTAACAATGAGTTCTATTTTGCCGTCATCAAGCAAAATCGTTTCACCCACTTTGACATCTTTGGGCAAAAACTGATACACAGTGCTTACCATTTGCTTGTTGCCAAGCAATTCGTCTATGGTAATGGTGAAATCTTGCCCTTCTTCTAGCTCTATGCCATTGTTTTCTACTACTCCAATGCGAATTTTAGGACCTTGCAAATCTTGCAAACAGCACAAGTTTAAGCCATATTCTCGGTTGATTTCCCTGATATGATTGATAACTTCCTGATGCCCTTCGTGAGTGCCGTGAGAAAAATTGAGCCTGAATACATCTACGCCTGCTTGTGCGAGTTGGAGGATTTTTTCTTTGGTATTTGTAGCAGGTCCGAGAGTTGCAATGATTTTGGTTTTGTTGAAAAGAATTCCCATAGCTGTAAGAATTGTAGATTGCGAAAATTTTGCTTCAAGTTAAAACTATTCGGCTAAAAGCCCAAATGATATAAAGTTATTTGTAAAAATTTACAGTTTTCTTGCAATCATCAAACCATCTCGCAAGGGTAGAAGCAAGTTTTCTACCCTTGTATCGTTTTGTACAAGGCTATTGAAGGCTCGCAGAGCCTCTGTATCTTTATCCGTAAATTGCGTATCAGCTACCTTGCCCGACCAAAGCACATTATCAGCGATAATCCAGCCGCCTTTGCGTACTTGGGGTAAAACCATTTCGTAATATTTGGCATAATTGAGCTTATCGGCATCTATAAAAACCAAATCCCAAGTTTCTTGGAGTGTAGGGATAATTTCCAAAGCATTACCAATAAGCATTTCAATTTTTTTCTCAAAACCTGCTTTTGCAAAAAAATTTTTGGCAAAATCTTCTAACTCCTCATTTTTATCAATGGTAATGAGTTTGCCGTTTTCTTGCAAACCTTCTGCAAGGCACAAAGCCGAATAACCTGTATAAGTGCCTATTTCTAAAATTCGATTGGGAGCAAGCATTTGCGAAATCATTGCCAAAAAACGCCCCTGCAAATGCCCTGAAAGCATACGAGGCATCAAAACTTTTAGATGTGTTTGCCGATTGAGTTCCTTCAAAACATCATTTTCAGGTGAAGTATGAATTTCGGCATATTTCTGAATAAAATCAGCAAGCAGTTCCATTGAATAAAACAAAATTTAACTCAAAATTAACATTTTTTATTTGCTTTTTTGCTCAAAAATCTTAAATTTTGCAAGTATAATTCTGCAAACTCTAACACAAAAATTATGAACGCTTATGAAACACTTTTTACATCTTTTTTTGCTTGGCTTACTACTTTCCACTTGCAAACCTTTTTTGGAGCGAAAGGTGATGCTTCTTACGCTTCCTGTGGAGGAAAAAAACGATAGTACGCTTATTCTGAAAGCACATCTGATAGATTACAATCCCAAAAAGCCTATCCGAGAGTTTGGTTTTGTGGTAAGTCTTGGGGATAGCTCTCAACTGCAAACTTTTTCAAAAAAAGTATGTACTTACAACTCAGACTCTTGTAGAGCAGAGTTTCTTACCTTACATTATACCGATGAAGATTTGCTTTTCAAAAATCCCAACCCCATAAATATTGAACCCAAGAAAGTTTTTGTGAAAAGTTATGTTTTGCAGGAAAATGATGAACTTATTTGGGGTAATTTGCAAGAAATTGAACTCAATTGGGGAAGCATTGCAAATATTTCCTCAACTGTCACCAGTATTACCTTTGATTACGTGATTGATTGGGGAGAAGATTGTGATGATATTGCACTCAATAACTATGGGCTTATAGAATATGGCTTCTTTTACCACAGCCAGCCCAACCCTTCGGAAAGTAGCCATATTGGTAAAATTACTGAATTTTTAGCTGATGATTTTTTATTGGTGTGTTTGGGTGGTAATAGTCAGTTTTTAAGAACTTTTACGGTACAAAACTTACAGCCTCGTACAACATATTATTTTCGGTATTACACAAAAATAAACGGACAAATTCGCTATGGGCAAACATTTAGTGCGACAACACAATAGCAATTTATTTGCTTTTTAGTTCCACTTCATCGCCATCTTTAAGTTTTTTATCAATGGCTTGGAAGGGGGCTGTTACAATTTTTTCGCCTACTTGTAAGCCCGAAACAATCTCAATATTTTCAAAATCGCTGATGCCTGTTTTTACTTCACGTAAACTAACTTTTTTAGTTTTTTCATCATAAACAAAAACATACTCTTTCTTTTCGTTTTCAGTTTTGCCTTTCTTTTCGTCTTTGGTGTTGTTTGGGGTAGTTTTGTTTTCCGAGTTGCCTTTGGTAGTTTGTTTCTTTACTTCTTCTTCGCTTTTTGCAACTACCGCCGCAAGAGGTACTACGGGGATATTTCTTTTGGTTTGCGTAATAATTTCTACGCTGGCACTTGTACCCGGACGAAAAGGCGAGAGCCTGCCACTTTTGGCTTTCAAATCTTGATACGATTCGCTTAAAATTTTCACTTTCACCTGAAATTCTGTTACCGCTTCGGCAGAAACCGTAGGATTGGCGGTATTGGCAATGGCTGTAACAATGCCTTTGAATTTGCGATTTCGGTAGGCTTCTACTTCTACATCAGCCGTATCGCCCAGCGAAACCCGAATAATATCATTTTCATTGACATCAACACGCACTTCCATTTCATTGAGGTTGGCAATGCGTAAGAGTTCCGTGCCTGCCATTTGAGCAGTTCCTACTACCCGCTCGCCTTTTTCTACGGCAAGTTTGGAAATCACTCCACTCATAGGGGCATACACAGAAGTACGCGTAAGATTTTGGATAGTTTCATTGACGGTAGCTGAAGCACTCTGAATATTGAATTGTGCCGCTACTACATTTTGCTTGGCAGATTCCAGTTCTTGCTGAGCTACTTTGTATTCGGCAGTAGCTTGTTCAAATTCTAATTCAGAAATTACTTTTTGTTCAAATAGCTTTTTTTGTCTTTCGTAATTGGCTTGGCTACGTGTAAATTGAGCTTCTGCCTGCAACCTGCGAGCTTCTGCCTGAGCCAAAGCGGCACGGCTGTTGTTGAGTGTTGCCTGAGAGCGTTGTACGGCAAGCTCATAATTATCGGGGCGAATACGCAAAAGTAATTGCCCTTGTACCACCGAATCGCCTTCTTTTACATATAGTTCTGTAATTTCACCCGAAACATCAGGGCTTAATTTCACTTCCGTAACAGGCTGAACTTTGCCCGAAGCCCCCACTTTTTCGGTTATTATTCCACTTTTGACTTCTGCAATTTCTACTTGCTCCAATTTTTTCTTATTGCCACCCAAAAAAATAGATAAAATCACTAAAACAACCACAATTCCTATCAGATACCAAATAATTTTCGCAGATTTCTTTTTCTTACTCATAGAAGTTTAAGGTTCAAGGGGTTAAAAGGTTAGGGAATAAAACTTCAAAGGTTGAATAGTTTGAATATTTGTAATGATTTAGATTTAAAAAGTTCAAAGGTTTAAGAGTTTGAAGTAAAAGTTTTACTCCGTTTAAATCCTGTTTCTTGCTTCTTGTTTCTATCCTACAAATTAGACCTAAACAATACGAAGATTTAAATTTTAGTGTTTCAAAATCTTGTTTTCTACTATGTAAATTTAGCAAGAAAACTTATTTAGGTTGAACAATAATACCGCCGCCTGCTCCTACGTACTGGGGAGTTTGTCCATTCCACTTCTTGATTTTTTCGTATTCAATCAGATTGGTTGAAATAGACTCTGCCAATTTACGATTGTATTCGGCTTCGGCTTCGGCACGAATACGCATAGCTTCGGCATAGCCTTTGGCTTTTTCTACTTCTTTTTGGGCTTCGGCACGTTCTTGAGCCACTTCTTGTTCTTTTTTGAGAGCAATCTGGCGGGCATTGATTTTGGCATTGATATTATCTACTACGCCTTGTGGCAAACGCAATTCATTAAGCAATACAACTTGCTCTACCACAAAGCCTTCTTTTTCCAGAAACCCTTTGATTTCTGCTTCCGATTCGTTCTGGAATTGGATTTTATTTTCATAGAGTTGCTCGGCGGTGTATTTGCCCGAAACTTTATTGTAAGCCTCACGCATATAGTTACGCATTACGGTTTTATCCAGTTCTTCCAGCGGCTTTCTGTATTTTCTGAAAATTTCTGCGGCTTTATTGGGGGCAACACGGTAATTCATAGAAACATCAAAAGAAACTACCAATCCGTCTTTGGTAGTTACTCTAAATTCCTCATTGCTTCTGCTACCTTCGGTGGCATCGCGAGTAAAAACTACATTCTGTACAAAAGTAGGAAATTCATAAATTTGGGTAGTAAAAGGATTGTACCACACCCAACCTGTGGCTTCTGTAACATCTTGTACGCCACGCTCCGAGCCGTAGAGTTTTACAACCAGCCCTACGTGTCCTGCATCTATACGCTTGCAAGCACTTGAAATAATCGTGATTATCAAAACAATGACAGCTACTGAAACTACAATTTTGAACAAACCACCAATACCACTTGTGTTTTTGGTTGCCATAACAAATAAAGTTTAGTTCTGAACGCAAAGATAAATTTTTTAGTACAGAAATTACAATTTTTTCTTGAAGCAATAAAAAACCCTGCTTGGGCAGGGCTTTTGGGTTAAAGAATAAGGCTTTTTTGAAACTTAGTTGGCGGCTTTGAAGGCTAAAGTTTGGTTATTGCCTTTGCCTACCATTTTGGATTTGGTGAGTTCAAGAACTTCTATTTCACTTTCTTTGTCTTCACCTTCAATTTTCATTTTCAACTTTTTACCATCATCACTGATAGACCAAGTGCCTTTGGCTTTTTGCCCCATCATACTTGCCTCCAAAGAACCATCTTTTTTGAAGTCAAAATACATATCCTTCATCATTTCTTCGGCAAGTTTCATTTCAGCATCAGAGATTTTTTTACCTTCTTTTTCACTTTCTTTTTTCAAAGCCTCAACATCAATTACCCATTTTCTAGCAATTAAATCTTTGGGGCTTCCTTTGCAGGCTACCATAGCAATAGCTACCACTAAAAGCAAAATTTGGGATAGTCTTTTCATAAAAACAAAATTAAATTGTGAAAGAATTGAACATTTTTTTTCAAAGAACTTGTTTTTTTTTCTCAAAAACAAAAAAAAATCAAAAAAAATATTCAAAATCTTACAAAATGCAAGTAATAAGAGTAAAATGTGGGATATTGTTTTGAGTAGCCAACAACAAGCATAAAAATAGAAAGGGTTTTGTCCATAATGCCAACTGAATAAATATTTTTGCAGAATGTTCAACAAAACGTTATTTTTGAACGTTTTTTAGGTGGTTTAGGAAACTAAATTTTTGTAAATCTTGAAAATCATTTTAATCTTAGCAAAAAAATGCGTGTAGTTGTCGGAATGTCGGGGGGAGTAGATTCCAGTGTGGCGGCGTATTTGCTCAAAGAGCAAGGCTATGAAGTAATTGGAATTTTTATGAAAAACTGGCACGATGAAAGCGTTGTCATCAACAATGAATGTCCTTGGGTAGAAGATAGCAACGATGCCCTCATTGTAGCCGAAAAGCTAAATATTCCCTTTCGGGTACTAGATTTGAGCAAAGAATACAAACAGCGAATTGTAGATTATATGTTCGCCGAATACGAGGCAGGTAGAACCCCTAACCCTGATGTACTCTGTAACCGAGAAATAAAATTTGATGTATTTCTGAACGCCGCTCTCCAACTGGGAGCAGATTTTGTAGCCACAGGACATTACGCACAGAAAGATAGTTTTGGCAAAGACGGAAAAACGATTTATCGTTTGCTGGCGGGCAGAGATGAAAACAAAGACCAAAGCTATTTTCTCTGCCAACTTACCCAAGAGCAACTCGCCAAAGCTCTTTTCCCGATAGGACATTTGAAAAAAAGTGAGGTGAGAGCTATTGCCAAAAAAGCAGATTTGATTACCGCCGAAAAAAAGGACTCACAAGGCTTGTGTTTTGTAGGTAAAATTCGCCTGCCCGACTTCTTGCAACAACAACTTGCTCCTAAAAAAGGTAGAATTATTGAAATTGACGCAAATAGTCCTATTTTTAAGCAGAACGGCAAAACCGATGATTTACATACACTTACCGAAGCCTATCATTTTCATTCCTCTGATGGCAAGTTTGTGGGGGAGCATATTGGGGCACACTTTTTTACTATTGGGCAAAGAAAAGGCTTAAATGTAGGTGGTAAGCCCAAACCTTTGTTCGTCTTGGCTACTGATGTTGCAGAAAATATTGTTTATGTAGGGCAAGGACACGACCACCCTGCCCTCAACCGAAAAGGTTTGCGGGTACGAAATGCAGATGTACATTGGGTTCGTGAAGATTTGCGTATGCAAGTAGGCGAAAAAAGGGAGTACTTAGCTCGTATTCGTTACCGACAACCATTGAGCAAGGCTACACTTTATCAAGAAGCAGATTTTCTGTATATCCTTTTTCAAGAGGCTCAGCAAGCCATTACGCCCGGACAATTTGTAGTTTGGTATGAAAAAAACGAACTAATCGGTTCGGGAGTGATAGCCTGAAACTAAATTTTATGGAAAAAGATTTTTTTGAAATCGTTCAATTGATAAAAAAAGCACAGAAAAATGCTCTCAAAGCAGTCAATGCTGAATTGATAAATCTATATTGGAATATAGGAGAGTATGTAAGTAAAAAGGTTTCAAGCTCTCAGTGGGGTGATGGTGTGGTAACTGAATTGGCAAAATACATCTTGACCAACGAGCCAAGCATAAAAGGATTTTCAGATAAAAATATTTGGCGAATGAAGCAGTTTTATGAGGCATACAAAGAAACACCTCAACTCTCAACGCTGTTGAGAGAAATAAGTTGGTCACACAATTTAATAATCATTTCAAGGTGTAAAACCATAGAGGAGAGAGAATTTTATTTGAAACTTGCTAAACAAGAAAATTATAGTGTTAGAGAGTTAGATAGGCAAATATCAGCAAGCCTATTTGAAAGAACGATGCTGAGTAATTCCTCAAATTTATTCAATTTGCCAGAAAAAAATTTCACTAACACTCTCAAAGATAGTTATGTGTTTGAATTCTTAAACTTATCGGAAAAGCATAGCGAAAAAGATTTGCAAAAAGAGCTTGTCAAGCAAATGAAAAATTTTATCCTTGAGCTTGGAAGAGATTTTTTATTTATTGGGGAAGAGTATAAATTACAGGTAGGTTTTTCTGATTTTTTTGTAGATTTACTTTTCTATCATCGTTCTCTGCAATGTTTGGTTGCTATTGAATTGAAAGCAGATAAGTTTCAGCCAGAGCATCTGGGAAAGCTTAATTTTTATTTAGAAGCACTTGACCGAAATATTAAAAAACCTCACGAAAATCCGAGCATAGGCATATTGCTTTGCAAAGATAAGGACAGCGAAGTTGTTGAATATGCTTTGAGTAGAAGTTTATCACCAACAATGGTGGCAGAATATCAAACCCAACTACCCGATAAAAGACTCTTGCAACAAAAGTTGAGAGAATTATTCAATGAATAAATACCAAGGGCTTGGCTAATTTACTTCATTCAAAAAAATATTGAAACAAACCTGTTTTGGGGAGGTTTCATCATAAATATTTGAAAATCAAACAAAAAACAAATTTCTAAACTTAAAAGATTTTACTTATGCACACACAAGGAATGTTACGCGAAAATGCTCTTTCGGGCAAAACCATAGTAGTTACAGGCGGCGGTACAGGTCTGGGCTATTCTATGAGTAAGTATTTTTTAGAACTTGGGGCAAATGTAGTGATTACAAGCCGAAAAATAGAGGTTTTACAAGAAGCCGCTCAAAAACTCGCTTCCGAAACCAACAATACCAATATTGCTTATTTTGCTTGTGATGTGCGTAAATATGAGGAAGTAGAAGCAATGCTTACCCAAAGTGTTGAACGTTTTGGTAAAGTCAATGGACTTGTGAATAACGCCGCAGGAAATTTTATCAGTCCTACCGAAAGGCTTTCGGCAAAGGCTTTTGATACCGTTGTAGATATTGTGCTAAAAGGAACATACTACTGCACCCTTGCTTTTGGCAAGTATTGGATTAAAGAGCAAATTCCTGCAAGTGTTTTAAGCATTGTAACTACCTATGCTTGGACAGGTTCGGGCTTTGTAGTACCTTCGGCTTGTGCCAAGGCGGGTGTGCTGGCTCTTACACGTTCGCTTGCTGTTGAGTGGGCAAGACATAAAATTCGCTTCAATGCCATTGCACCCGGTCCTTTTCCTACGCCTGGGGCTTGGGAACGTTTGTTTCCGCCTGCACTTGCCGAAACAGATTTGGGTAAAAAACTTTCGCCTGAGCATCGTATTCCTTTGGGTAGAGTAGGAGAGCATCAGGAACTTGCCAATTTAGCCGCTTATTTGATGTCTGACTTTTCTGCTTACATCAATGGCGAAGTAATTACCATAGATGGCGGTGAATGGATTAGAGGAGCAGGCGAATTTAATGACCTTGTCGCTTTACCCGAACAAATGTGGGATTTCTTGGAGCAAATGCGTAAAAAAGGATAGATTTTCCACTTCATAGCAAAACATTTTTGTTGCAAAAGTAGTATAAAGTAAAAATTTACTTTGTACTACTTATGCTTTATCAATTGTATCGTAAGCAGGTTTTGCCAATAACTTTGGAAGAGGCTTGGGAGTTTTTTTCTTCACCCTTCAATCTGAAAAAAATAACGCCTCCCGATATGGGCTTTGAGGTGAAACTCATTAGCCCCGAACAGAAAATGTATGCAGGAATGATTATTGCCTACAAAGTGCGTCCTTTGTTGGGTATTCCGATGAACTGGGTAACTGAAATTACTCACGTAAGAGAACCTTATTTCTTTGTAGATGAACAGCGATTTGGTCCGTATAGCTTTTGGCATCATCAGCACCATTTTCGCGAGGTTCGTGAAGGCGTAGAAATGGAAGACTTGGTAAGCTATAAAATTCCTTTGGGGCTTTTAGGCAAAGTAGCCAATGCTCTTTTTGTGCGTAAGCGTTTGGAATATATTTTTGACTACCGATACAAGATTTTAGAAGAAATATTCCCCCAAACGGCGGTTTTGCAGTAATAAAATAAAAAGGGACGCATATTTTTGCGTCCCTTTTTATTTTATTAGCCTCTGCCGTGCATCATTTTTACGAGCTTGCGAGAGATAGCAAAAAGTACAAGTCCTGCAAGTATGGCAAAGCCTCCAATAGCCGCAAATATTTCTAAAGCTCCTAATCTTTCTACATAGCTGGCAATATAACCGCCCACAATTTGTGCCAAAAATGGAGCTAAAAACCAAACGCCCATTAGCATTGAAGCAAGTTTTACAGGAGCAAGACGCGTAACCATTGAAAGCCCAATAGGCGAAAGACATAGCTCGCCAATGGTATGAAACAGATAAGTAAGCACCAACCACATCAAACTTGCTTTGATATTGACATCTGTACTATTGCCGCCACGCTCCATTACTGCCCCAACCATAAAGAAAAAGCCGATACCCAATAGTACCATTCCCAAGCTCATTTTTACAGGTATGCTCAAATCTTTGCCTTTTTTGGCTAAACTCAACCAAAGTATAGAAAAAAGCGGACCCAAAAAGACAATAAAAAGCGGATTGACAGACTGAAACCAAGAAGTAGGTATGATAAAATCTCCAATTTGGCGATTGATGTAGCTATCGGTGTAAAGGGTTAGCGAACTGCCTGCCTGCTCAAAACCTGCCCAAAAGAACACAGTAAAGATAGTAAGTGTCAGAATAACTGCCATTCTATCGCGTTCTTCCTCAGTAAGCGGCTGATTATGTAGCTCTTGCTCCTCTTTACTTTGAATTTTTATGCCTTTCCCAATGCTTCCGAGCAAGCGAGGTGCCAGCGTATTGAATACAATCTGTCCTAGTAGCATTCCTATACCCGCCGCCAAAAATCCATACTCAAAAGCATAGCGTTCAATAACTTCTTTGCCATCAACTACTTTTTTTACTGCAAATAAATCCTCTGCTAAATAGCCACATACCAAAGGTGCAAAAAATGCTCCTAAATTGATACCCATATAAAAAATGGTAAAAGCACTATCGCGGCGGGGGTCGCCTTGTGGATACAATGCCCCTACAATGGTTGAAATGTTAGGTTTGAAAAAGCCATTTCCAATAATAAGCAGTGCAAGCCCCAGCCAAGTAGCCCAAACCCCTAATTGAGGTGTAGAAGCCAAACTAAATTGCCCAAACATCATCGTAACACCACCTATGAGAATGGCTTTTCTTTGTCCTATGTACCTATCGGCAATGTAACCTCCAATAATGGGTGTCAGATACACAAGCCCTGTGAACCAGCCATAAATAATAGAGGCGTCATCTTTGGCAAATCCCAAACCGCCTTGCATTGCAGTTTTGGAAAGATAAAGCGTAAGAATACCTCGCATACCATAATAACTGAAACGTTCCCACATTTCAGTAAAAAAAAGCAAGAACAGCCCTGGTGGGTGTGCGTTTTTAGAAGTAGTTGTTTCCTGCATATTTTTTGTAGTTTTTTCAGTGTTTAACCCTTCAAAATACAAGGAAAAATTACTTTAATCCAAATTTTTTTGGAAAAATTTGTGCAAAAGCAAACTTTATCTGCCTTTTTGGGTTTTTGAATTGAAAAAAATAAGCAGTCAAATCAGACTTTTATGATAACCATTGTTGTGAGCACCAACCGAAGCGATTCTACTTCTGAAATCATTGCCGAGTATTACCAAAAAGTTTTACAAAGTAAGCAAGCCCAAGCCGAAATCATCAATTTGAAAGATTTACCTCCCGATTTTATTGTTTCGGCTCTCTATGAAAACGAAGGCAAAAATCCAGTTTTTAATGCTTTGCGTGAAAAGGTTTTGGCTTCCGAAAAGCTCATTTTTATCGTTCCCGAGTATAATGGCTCGTTTCCCGGTGTTTTGAAGGCTTTTATAGACGGAATGCCTTATCCCAATGCTTTTATGGATAAAAAAATTGCTCTTGTGGGGCTTTCGGCAGGGGTACAAGGAGGGGCTTTGGCTCTTAGTCATCTCAACGATATTTTTTCTTACCTCAATGCACACGTCTTGGGCTATAAGGTGAAACTTATTCAGATTGAAAAAAATATGCAAAATGAGCAAATAATCAATAATTTTTATTTACAACTCATTGATAATCAGATTGAAAAATTTATCAATTTTTGAAAATTCACCAATAGCTTAGGGCTACGAATATGTTTCAGACACTTCGGCTTATTCTTGGCGACCAGCTCAATAGCAATCATTCTTGGCTCAAAGAAAAAAATGATAAAAGACTCTACGTGCTGATGGAAATTCGCCAAGAAACTGACTACGTGGTGCATCACGTTCAAAAAATTCTTGCTTTTTTCGCCGCTATGCGAAATTTTGCCCAAGAACTGCAAAATGCAGGTCATAAGGTTTTTTATTTTGCATTAGATAATCCTGAAAATAGGCAAGATTTATGCAAAAATTTAGAATTTCTCTTTCAAAAATTTCAAATTCAGCAGTTTGAATACCAACTGCCCGATGAGTATCGTTTGGATAAGCAACTGATAGAATTTTGCCAGAGAATTTCTATTCCGAGCCAAGCCTTTGATACGGAGCATTTTTTGAGCCAAAGGGAAGAAGTAGCCAAGCATTTTGGGGCAAAAAATTATCTTTTGGAAAGTTTTTATCGCAAAATGCGAAAAAAGTACAATATCCTTATGGAAGGTGATGAGCCTCTTACAGGACGCTGGAACTATGACGCTGAAAATCGCAAGAAGTATAACTACCAAGTTCCACTGCCCCAAGAGCCGTATTTCCAAAATGATGTAAGCGATTTGATTGAACTGCTACAAAAGGAGAATGTTCAGACAATTGGTTTTTTGCCCGCTGGCAATATTTTGAACACGCCTATTTCACGCCAGCAAGCCTTGAAACTTTTGGAACACTTTGTAAGCAATCTGCTTCCACATTTTGGTACTTATGAAGACGCTATGCATACGCAAGAGCCGCATTTGTTTCATTCGCAACTTTCTTTTGTTTTGAATGTAAAAATTTTACATCCTTTGGAAGTTTTACAGAAAGCGATGGAGGCTTGGCAAAGTAATTCCCACAAAATTTCTATAGCTCAAATTGAGGGTTTTGTCCGACAAATTTTGGGCTGGCGTGAGTATATGCGTGGTGTGTATTGGGCTAAAATGCCCGAATATGCTCAAAATAACTATTTTGAACATTCCGCTCCTTTGCCTTCTTGGTACTGGACGGGCAAAACCCGTATGAATTGTGCCCGATACGCTATTACGCAATCTTTGCAAGAGGCATTTGCTCATCATATCCAAAGACTTATGGTTACGGGGAATATAGCTTTGCTTTTGGGCGTTTCGCCTGACGAAGTGGATAAATGGTACTTGGGAATTTACCGAGACGCTATTGAATGGGTTGAAATCACCAACACCAGAGGTATGAGCCAATATGCCGATGGCGGCTTGGTAGCAAGCAAACCTTATGTGGCTTCGGCAAATTATATGGATAAAATGAGCAACTACTGCGAAAATTGCTACTACGACAAGAAAAAAAGACACGGCGAAAAAGCCTGTCCCTTGAATAGCCTGTATTGGGAGTTTCATTATCGGCACCGAGAAAAACTTGCTAAAAACCAGCGTATCGGAATGGTGTATCAGATGCTTGCCAAAATGGATAGCACAGAATTGCAGAAAACCATAGAGCAAGCTCAATCCTATAAAAATAACGCCGAAAACTTGTAAAGCCAGAAAAGGTAAAGTAGGCATTCAAACTTCAATATGCAATCAGTTCTGAATAATTGCAGAAAAATTTAGAAACCTTGTTTTGTTTTTACAAGAAAACCTTGCATATTTGAGGCACTTTGCAAAAGAGTATTTTCACCAAAATTTTTTCGCAATGAAAGCCAAAGAAATCCGTGATTTGATAGATTTTATCGCTCAATCGCCGCTTGATGAAGTACATATTGAAACCGATGAGTTCAAAATTAGTGTAAAAAGGCATAGCGGCGTAGCTAAAATGGAACTGCCTACGGCTTCAACACCTGTTGTAGTGCCTACGGCGGTGGCTACTACGCCTGCTGTGGTAGCTCCGCAAACAGAAACGCAACCTGCAAGCACCGAAAGCAAACCTACCTCATCAGGCAACTACCTGACTATCAAATCGCCTATGATTGGAACGTTTTACAGGGCTCCCAAACCCGATGCTCCTAATTTCGTGAATGTCGGTGATGAAATTAAGCCCGGACAAGTAGTCTGTATTGTAGAGGCAATGAAACTTTTCAATGAAATTGAATCGGAAGTAGCAGGGCGTATTGTAAAAGTTTTGGTAGAAAATGCCAGCCCTGTGGAATACGACCAACCTCTGTTTTTAGTTGAACCACTCTGAAAAGAAAACCTTCCGCTTGGGAAGGTTTTTTGCTTATTTGAAAAAAAGCTGAATAATTTTACTTACTCTTTCTGCCGAGCTTGCTTTGCCTGAAAGTATGCTTTCAAATTCTTCGCTTTCGGCGGCACTCATTTGCGATTTGAAATCTACCTTGTTCAAATCTACGGATTTGCCTGCCATTTGCCAACTTGGAAAATTTCGCTCTTTTACAGGCACTAAACCCAGCATAATAGCCTCTGAATGACGCGAATCTAACTTGATTTTGTCGTAAAGGGCTAATAAGTGGCTCAATTCGCCTTCAATACATTGTAAAAACTTTTCTTTGGAATACAACAGAACGCCAGTAATGTTCTTTTTGGCGTTGTTTTCTACACTGACTTGTAAAATCTTTTCAATATCCGCGTCGCTACACTTCGGCGACCGTTTGCTTACATAAAATAATTGTGCTAACATAGCTTTTTCTTTTTTTCATCTAAAACTGCCAAAAAGTAAAATTGTTTGCGTACCTTTCTGCTTTCAAACAGAAAAGATATGTTTTACATTCTTTCCAAAACGCTATTTTATTTCCTAATGCCACTCACTTGGGTACTGATTTGCTTTGCGATAAGTATTTTTGCAAAAAGTTCTAAACGCAAACAAAAGTTTTTTTATTGGGGAGTGGGCTTGCTTTTATTTTTTACCAACCCTTTTTTTATCAACGAGGCTCTTTTGGCTTGGGAAGTACCTGCTACGCCTTGGGAAAAAGTGGGAAATTATGAGGTAGGCATTTTACTTACGGGCATTTCAAACGCACAGAAACAGCCTGCTGATAGGCTTTATTTGAACAAAGGGGGCGACCGCCTCACGCATACGCTTATGCTCTACAAAATGGGTAAAATCAAGAAAATTTTGATTTCAGGCGGACATTTTTTTGAAAAAGATATTCAAGAGGGTAAAGAAATTAAGAAAATCTTATTGCTGGCGGGTGTACCTGAAAGTGATATTATTTTGGAAGAAAAATCGCTGAATACTCGTGAAAATGCCCTTTTTTCCGCCAAAATTTTACAAAAGCAGTTTCCTAATCAAAAATATTTGCTAATAACTTCGGCTTTTCATTTACGGCGAGCCAAAGGTTGTTTTGAAAAGGCAGGCGTTCAGGTGGAAGTGTTCTCGGTAGATTTTTATAGCCAAAACCGCAGTTGGCTACCTGCGGCTTGGCTGGTACCTAATGAAAAATCGCTTTACTATTGGTATGTACTTTTGCACGAAATCGTGGGCTTTGCAGTCTATAAAATCGTGGGATATGCCTAAATTATTTTGTTTTTTGGTGATTTTTTGCTTATATTTGGAAAATTAGTTTCTTATGCTTACCACCGAACAACACCGCAAATTAGAGCAACTCAAAACGGAGTTTGGGCTTTCAAGTTATGAAGCCTTGCACATTCTTTTGCAAATGGAACAAAATGAGGCTTTACGCAATCTTACAGCCTTGCTAATGGTAGGAGATAACCCGATTAGAATGGCTTATCAGCAATTTTCGCAACAAGACTTTTCTAAAATGAGTGAGGCTATCGGTAGTATGATTAGCAATATTTTCAAAAAAGTTGAGGTTACCAAAAACAAAGAAAACCCTGATAGCAAGGAAAAACCTTGAAGTTTAGAGTTCAAGCGTTTAAGGACTTTACTGCTCACACTCTTTGTGTCAGAAATCAATTATCTAAAAACCTGTTTCCAGTTTCTCTACTGCAAATTGTGGAAATACTTATAGGCTACATATACTCAATACTCTGTACTCAATACTCAATACTCAAAAATCAGGCTTCTATCAACTTTCTGATAGCTTGTAGAAACTCGTGATTGGTTTTGTAGTGTTGGTTTTCAATTTGCTCAATGGCTTCAATACCTGCTACATTACTTGTAAAGATAGTTGTTGCCATTAACATTTCTTCTTTGCAAAAAAAACTTTCCTTAGCCTCTATGCCATTTTCATCGCAAAAATCTAAAATCACACTTCGCATAATTCCTTTTTTGCCGCCACAAAAGAGGGCGGGAGTATAAACACGCTCATCTGTAAGCCAGAAAATATTGGAAACCAAAGCATCGGCAATATTTCCGTGGCAATCCAGCAAAATAACTTCATCGGCTTTTTGTCTGTTTTTTTCTATGCCTGCTAGTACGTAAGGTAAGGCACTACAAGTTTTATAGGGCGAAATAGAGGAATTTACGAGAGGAACTTGGTCAAAAAAAATAGCTTTGGATTTGATGAGAGGCTTGGGCGTATGAGGAAAAGCACGCACTAGCCACGATATTTCGTTTTTTTCGGGGGCATACCAGCCTGCACTATCCCTCCAGATATTGATTTTGATACGAAAAGTGTCTGTAAAACCATTTTTTTTGGCTACTTGCCAAATGGATTTTTCCAGAAAATCCATTGTGAAAAAAGCAGGCTTTTCCAGCGAAAGAGCCTGCATTGCTTCACAAAGCCTTTGGTAATGTTTTTCCCAAAAGAAAATTTTGCTTTTCCTTACTATAAGGGTTTCAAAAATGCCATCGCCGTACTCAAAAGCACGATTGGAGGCGAAATTTTCAGCAAAAACGCCATTGAGTAAAGCAAAATTCATTGTAAATGATTTATCCGTATTGCTCCAAATAAAGGCTAATGCCACCAATTAAGTTTCTGACATTCTGAAAACCTTTGCTTTGCAAAAATCTTTTAGCATTTTCGCTTCTGGCACCCGAACGACAATGCACAATGATTTCTTTTTCTTTCCAATCTTCAATTTCTGCAAGGCGTTGGGGCAATTCGCCCAAAGGAATGAGCTTACCATTGAGGTTTTCTTCTTCGTATTCCCAAGTTTCGCGTACATCTAAAATTTGTAAATTCTCTCCTTTTAAGAGCCTTTCGTTGAGTTCTTTGGCTTCAATATCTTGCATATCCTTACATTTTGGTTGTGGCTTTGATAGTATTATCCAATTTCATTTCCATACCTTGCATTTGCATATTCATTACTTGCTTAACATTACTTTCTGTGGCAAGACCTGTCTTGATATTTACTTTTATAGTTCCATTGGTTTCGCCTTGCTCTTTGTTATCAATGTAAATTTTTCCTTTTACTTCTAATTCTGCAATTTCGTTGTTAATGGAAATGAGTTTGTAGGTGGTTTTGGTTTTGATTTCACCCACTTGTTCATTTTTATTAGAAGTTTCTCCTGTCCAAGAGTCGCCTATGCCTATTGGATTTTCGGGGTATTCTATGTTTTGTTGCGAACTTGCATCAGGCAGATTTTTATCCATTTGTACTTCAATGATTTTACCCCTTGGGCTAATTATCATCTTAAATTTAGAACCTTTTATATCTTTCAAATTTCCAAGTTCAGCGGGTTGCTTGGCAGGATTATCAGAATCAAACTCCATATCGCCCATTGGTGAGGATTGCTTCATATAAATTTTTTCATAAGTAGCCTCGTGAGTTTGGTTGCCATTGGAGGCTATATCAGTAACAAGCACTTTCATAGTTAAACTTTGTTTTTGAGGTATTTGCATACCCATAGCTTCTATGTTCATATCCATATCAAGGGATTGGGTATAGGAAGTTCCTTTGGGCAAATTGTAGCGTAAAAGAACTTTACCCACCGCTTGCGGAGCAGTATTTTCAGAGGTTTCTTGATTTTTTTTCTTTTTCTTTTGAGCAAAACTTTCGTTGAAGTTTGTCAAAACTACAAAAGCGAGCAGAAAGATGAATAAACGTTTCATAAAATTGTACTTTTTAGGTTTATGAATTGAGCTTGATTAAATCTAAAAGCACTTGAATAGCATTTTTCTTGTACAAATCTTTGATATTTTTGTACTGCTCCACAGGTTTAATTTTGGGCTTGCTTTCGGTATTTTCTTCGTTATTTTCGCTATCTTTTTTCTCTTCGGGTTTGTTTTCTTCGTCTTCTAAATTGCTGGTTTGCTCTTCAAGTTCTTTGCGTTCTTTTTCAAGTTTTTCTTTTTCGGCTTTGCGTTTGGCTTCATTGAGAGAAATTAGGGTTTCTTTGCGTCTTTGGCGTGCCTTTTCGGTACTTGCAATGAGTTTTTTCAAGTCTTCATCTGTTTTTAGACGTTTTTGGAAATTGTTTTGCAAAGCAACCAAAGTTTTACTTTTTACTTCATTGGTAGGTTTGAAAGAACTTGCAGGACTGATTTCGTCCCAAGGCAAAGACGTAGGATAAGAGGCTTCGCTAAGCTCGTTGGCTTCAAAAGGACTGGGTAAAAGAATATCAGGCGTTACGCCTTTATTTTGTACACTGCTACCCGAAGCCCGATAATATTTGGAAACGGTGAGATTGAGCTGTCCTATTCCAGTGCTATTGGGGTTCGGGTTGCTTTCATTAGGCAAAAAGCGAGCTAAATCTACAACATTTTGCACCGTACCTTTGCCATAGGTGCTTTCCCCAACAATTACACCTCTTTTATAGTCTTGAATAGCCCCTGAAAAAATTTCGGAAGCCGAAGCACTGAAGCGATTGGTCATTACCACCAAAGGACCCGCATACACTTGCGTAAAATCATCTGTATCGCCAACGCTTATTCTGCCGTTGGCATCTTTAATTTGCACTACTGCACCACCTTTGATAAACAAACTGGTCAAATCAATAGCTTCTTTGAGCGAGCCACCGCCGTTGTAGCGTAAATCTACAATGATACCTTCTACTTTTTCGGCTTTTAGTTCCTCTAAAAGTTTCTTGACATCGTTGGTGGTGCTTTTGTAATCTTTTTTACCTTCGCGATATTCATCAAAATTGATATAAAAAGCAGGAATACTAATAATGCCGATACGGCGTTTCTTTTTACCCTCTTCAATTTCAATGATTTGCTTGGTGGCAGATTGTTCCTCAAAAGTGATTTTTTCGCGTATCATACGCACTTCAATAGGTTTGGCGGCGGCACCATCGCGAGCAGGCAAAATTTTTAATCTTACTACGGTACCTTTTTTGCCACGAATAAGCTGAACAGCTTCATCTACTCGCCAGCCTACAATATCTACCATTTCGCCATCATCACCTTGGGCTACGGCAATAATTCTATCATTTTTGAAAATCTTTTTACTCTTGAAAGCAGGACCGCCCGGTCTTACTTCTCTGATAACAATATAATCATTTTCGCTGGATAGTACTGCTCCAATTCCTTCCAGAGAGCGTTTCATTGAATTGTTGAAATTATCGGCATTGAGCGGCGAAAAATAATTGGTATGAGGGTCATAAGCCATAGCAAGAGCGTTCATATACGTCTGGAAAACGTCTTCTACGGTGGTTTTTAGCAAGTTTTTCTTGAAATTTTCATAGCGTTTTTCTAGTTTGCTTATACTTTCTTCTACTTTTTCGCCTGAAAGTTTTCCTTCTAAAATACTATTTTTGAGCAGTTTTCGCCATTCATTATCGGCTTCCTGCATATTTTTGGGAAAAGGCAGTTTTTTGCGGTCAGTTTCAAAATATTCGTCTTGGCTGAAATCAAATTTTTCTTTCAGCAGAGCTTTGTTACGCTCCAAACGCTCCAAAACTCGCTTCATATAACGATTGTAAATGAAGTAAGCCGTATTCAGATTGTTTTTTTCCTGACGCAACTCGTCATCAAGCGTATATTTGAACTTACTGAACTCATCAATATCGCTTTGGAGCAAATACAAACGATTTTCGTCTAAATCTTTGATGAAATTATCCCAAATCATTTCTGAAACCTTGTCGTCAAGGTTCATTCGTTTGTAATGTCTATTGACAATCAGGGCTACAATAGTAGTAGCTTTTCTTTCGTAATGAGCAGTAGGTTTGAGCTGAAAAGTATCTAAACTAACAAAAACTTTATTTTCTTTGGAAAGAACAAACAAATCAGCCGAGGGCATATCTTCTGCTTGCTTGTATTTTTGAATACCCCATTGTACCGCCCAAGCTGTCAGAATGGCAACAGGTAGAGCTATTAAGAATTTACGCATAAGAAACATTTTGGCAAGAATTAAATGAAAAACGTTTTTGCAAAGTATGCAAATAACGTGCAAATTAAATTTTTGTTGCAAACAAATTTTCTATGCAAATTTACGAAAAAATTTCACTTTGCCAATGAATTTGCTCAAAGACTTGCAGGCGTATATTATCCGGGAAAATTTGTTTGTAAAGCAAGATAAAATTCTTGTGGCAGTGAGCGGCGGCGTGGATTCGGTGGCTTTGCTTCATTTGTTACATCTTTTGGGTTATGAGATAGGAGTAGTACATTGTCATTTTGCTCTACGAGTCGAAGCCGATAAAGAGGCTGAACTTGTCAGAAATTTAGCTGAAAAACTGCAAGTCCCTTTTTATTTCCAAAAGTTTGAAACGGCACGTTTTGCCCAAACAGAAGGCATTTCTATTCAAATGGCGGCTCGCAGACTTCGTTACGATTTTTTTGAGCAAATTCGTCAGCAAGAGCATTACAAGTATATTGCTACGGCACACCACCTCAACGATAGCTTGGAAACGGCTATTTTCAATTTTTCCAAAGGTACGGGCATTGCAGGTTTGCGAGGCATACTGCCAAAAAATGGTTTTATTGTTCGTCCTTTGCTTTTTGCAAGCAAGGCAGAAATTATGCAGTATGCTCAAAAACAAGGTTGGCAGTGGTTGGAAGATAGCTCTAATGCGTCTTGCGATTATACACGAAATTTTATTCGGCACAACATTTTACCACTTTTAGAGCAAATCAACCCGAATATTTTGCAAAACTTTTCCGAAACCGCTCAAAGACTGCTTTCTACCGAAAAAATTTGGCAAAATAAACTGCAAGAAATTCAACAAAAATACATTCAGGAGCAAGGGGAAATTTGCCAAATATGTTTTTCAGATGAGATTGATGTGGTGATTTTACATCATTTTTTGGAAAAATGGGGGTTTTCGTTTCGGCAGTGCCAAGATATTTACGAAAGCAAGCAGGTAGGAGCAGAATTTTTTTCTCAAACCCATTGGCTTGTAAGAGATAGAAAGGCTTGGATAATTGTACCGATAAGTTTTTATCAAGACGAAAATAGTTCGTTTGAATTGATAGAAAATAATATTTTGAAAACAAAATACTTTGAATTACAAAGTAAAACTTTTGAAAATTCCAACTTTATTGCAAAGAATGAGCCAAACGAGGCTTATTTTGATGCTGAGAAGTTAGAATTTCCTTTGTGTGTGCGTGTATGGCGTATGGGGGATAGGTTTCAGCCTTTGGGAATGAAAGGTAAAAAGAAAATCAGTGATTTTTTAGTAGATTGTAAAATTCCTAAAAACTTGAAAAAGCGAATCTTTGTAGTAGAAAGCGGCAAAGAAATTATCTATGTAGCGGGTTTACGAAGCAGTGAATATGCCAAAGTAAGCCCCGAAACACAAAAAATATGCAAACTCACTTTCCGATTTATTTGATACCTTTTTCGCTAAGAGCCTTTTGGTAAAGACGAGCATTTCGGTTATGTTCGGCAAGGGTTTGAGCAAAATTGTGATAACCCGAAAAGTCTTCTCTGGCACAAAAATAATAGTAATCGTGCTTTTCGGCATTGAGAACAGCCTCAATAGAGCTAATATCGGGGAAATTGATAGCTCCCGGCGGCAGCCCCGTGTATTTGTAGGTATTGTAAGGCGAATCAATGCTTAAATGGCTATTTAAGAGGCGTTTGATAGTAAAATCTTGATGAGCAAAAATTACGGTAGGGTCTGCTTGAAGTAAATCGTTTTTTGCCAAACGATTCAGATATACGCCTGCTATGCGTGGTTTTTCATCGTTTTTGGTTGTTTCAGCTTGTACAATAGAAGCTAAAATCATCACTTGTGTAGGCGAAAGACCAAGATTTTGGGCTTTTTGCTTGCGTTCTGTGTTCCAAAATTTTTGATATTCCTTGTACATTCTGTCCAAGAGTTCTTGGGCGGTGGTTGTCCAATAGACTTCGTAAGTGTTGGGAATGAAAATAGTGCCAATGGTATAAGTATTTAGTCCGTATTTTTGGGCAACGGCTTCACTTTGTAAAAGAGCCAGCAGTGTATCTTTGGGGATAGGCAACTGCTCGCTGATACGCTCTGCCAAATCTTCTTTGGTGCGTAAGTTGTTGAAAGTAAGCCTTATGGATATTTGCTGACCGCTACGCAATTTACGAATTACAGAAACATTGCTTTCGTTGGGTTCAATGAGATAAGCACCTGCTTTTACGTGTTGCTGATAGTTCATTAGTTTGGCAATGAAAGCAAAAGAAACTACATTGTTGATGAGTTGCTCACGTTTTAGAATTTGAATAAGACCTTGAAAGTCAGTGCCTTTGGGAATATACAAAATTTTATTTTGTTTGTTTTCGCCCGATTGAATATTCAAATTTCCACTATAAAGGGCTTGATAAGCATAAAAAGCAAATGAGGCAAGCAAAATAGCAAGTACCACGAAGGTAATCATCAAAAATTTGGGTAGCTTTTTCATAGTTTATGATAAAACTTGGTTCTAAAAGAGTTAGGCGATATGGGTTTCTATGATATTTTCGCCCGATTTGAGAATTTTTGAAACAGGACAGGCATCGGCAATGTGTTTGAGCCGTTCTCTTTGCTCATTGCTCAACGATTTTTCAAAACGAATATGGCGAAGAAAATGAGCTTTTTTTGTGCCATTTTCGTTGATTTCTTTGATATTTACTTCAATGAGAATAGTACCCAATTGCCAATTTTTGCGTTCTGCGTACATACGCAGTGTAGCCAGCGTACAAGAAGCCAGACTCGCACAAAGCAATTCGTGGGGATTCATTCCCTTATCTTTGCCACCTATGCTTTCGGGTTCATCAGAAATAAGGGTGTGTTTGCCATTTTGAATGGTAACTACATAATTCTCGTTTTCTAAAATAGCTTGTACTTTTTCCATATATTTTGGAGTTTTGAGTTTTGTGAAGGTTTGAGGTTCAAGGTTTGAGGTTCAAGGGTTTGAAGTTTGAGGTTGAACTTTTGAACTTTGAACTTTTGAACTTTGAACTTTGAACTTTTGAACTTTGAACTTTTGAACTTTTGAACTTTTGAACTTTGAACTTTTGAACTTTGAACCTTTTGAACTTTGAACTTTTGAACTTTGAACTTTTGAACTTTGAACTTTTGAACTTTGAACTTTGAACTTTGAACTTTGAACTTTTGAACCTTTAACCCATTATTACTTCCTCACAGAAACGTTATTTTGACTTAAAAAGTTTTTAAGCGAGCTTATCAAGATTTCGCCAAAATGAAACACACTTGCCGCCAGTGCCGCATCGGCTTTGCCTTGCCGAAAAACTTGCAAAAAATCTTCTTGCTTTCCTGCCCCGCCCGAAGCAATCACAGGAATAGGTACACTTTCAGCAATTTGGGCGGTAATGGGTACATCAAAACCTTTTTTTGTACCATCGGCATCCATTGAAGTCAGCAATATTTCGCCTGCCCCTCGCTGATACACTTCTTTTGCCCAAAGCATAGTTTGCAGAGAGGTCATCTTTTTACCTCCGTGTGTATGAACGTAGTGCGTGCCTTCTATGTTTTTGGTATCAATGGCTACTACCACACATTGTGAGCCAAACTCTTGGGCAAGTTCATTGATGAGTTCGGGATTGCGAACTGCCGCAGAATTGATAGAAATTTTATCTGCACCTGCCTGTAAGAGAGCATACACGTCAGATTTATTGCCAATACCTCCGCCTACGGTAAAAGGAATATTGAGTACAGAGGCAATTTCTTTTACCAAACTGATAAGCGTACCTCTGTTTTCAAGCGTTGCATTGATGTCCAAAAACACAAGTTCATCAGCTCCTGCTTGGGCATACTTTTCGGCAAGTTCTACGGGGGTGCCCGCATCAACGAGATTGACAAAATTTACTCCTTTTACGGTTCTGCCGTCTTTGATATCCAAACAGGGAATTATTCTTTTGGTGTGCATTTGAAAATTTTTAGACCTGCAAAAATAGCGAAGCCAATTGATTTTTCCAAAAAGCAATTTTTCTTGTTTTCTTACTCAATTTTCTGAAAATCGTAAGTAGTTTTTTTGGCTTCCAACCAACTGGCATTTAGTTCAAAGCCTAAAATGAGTAAAAATGAGAGCAAATAAATCCAGAGCATAAGGGCAATGAGCGTTCCGATAGAGCCATAGAGTTTGTTGTAGCTGGCAAAATTTTCTAAATAAAATGAAAAAAGATTGGTGGTAAGTATAGCACTGATAGAAGTGAAAATAGAACCTATGGAAACAAAACGCCATCTATTGTGGCTGGCGGGAGCAATGTAGTAAATCAGTGAAATGACAAAGAAAAAAACAGAAAAAGCTATGATATATTTAGAAATCACTAAAAGCCACCATAAAAAAGTATCGTTCAGAAAGCCCCATTTCAAAAGGGTTTTTAAGGCAAAACGACTGCCTATCAGAATAACCACAGCAAAAAGAAAGGTGAAAGAAATAATGCCTGTCAGGTATAAAGCAATGAGTCTTTGCCGCCAAAAACTGCGTTTTTCAGCATACAAAAAGGTTTTGTTAAAGGCTTGAATAAGAGCCGACATTCCATTGGTAGCGGTATAAAGCGTAAAAAGGAAACTTACAGAAAGCAAATCGGTACGTTTGTTGGAAAGAATATCACTGATAGTAGCTTCTACAAACTGAAAAATCTCTTTGGGAATATTGTAACGAACAAAATTCATTACCTGCCCATAATTTAGCGGGGTGTAGGGAATGAGCGTGAGCAAGAAAAGTAAAAAAGGAAACAATGAAAGCGTAAGGCTAAATGCCACCGAACTTGCCCGAATATGCAAATCGTTGTTGAGCAAGTTTTTGAGTAAAATTTTTCCAAAGGTATAAAAAGGAACTCGGATAGACCTACCTATGTGCCAATCGGAAAGCCAATTATCCAAACGAATAAACCACTTCTTGCCTATTACGTACTTGCGAAGAAAGCGTTGGAACATTGAGTTGAAATGGGCTATTTTGAGGGTTTGGGATATATTCTAAAAGATTTATTTCATATTTCCATAATCTTTTTTCCTGCCTCTTTTTTCCTGTTTCTTTACTGCAAACTATACCTAAAAATTACCTATTTTTGCCCCTTTTTCAGTTTATCTTCAGCCTCTTTTCTGCGAAGCATAATCAGTTCATCAGGGGTAGCTTTTTTAATGACGGTTACTATATCAGGAACGATGATAGCTTCGGGGAAACGTTTTTTGAGCTGTCGGTATAGCTCACGGGCATCTTCGCGTGTGAGAAAATCACCGACTTTTACACGATAATTGGGGCGGTCGTAATGCAAGTAGGCTTGGTCGTCAAATTTCATATTCAGGCACATACCCCGAATACGTTGAGCCTCGTCGCGGTCTTTGCCTGCATATACTTGCACACGGAAACCGGGCTTTTCTAATTTTACCGTAACCTCTTCGGGTTTATAGTCTAAAATTTTATTCAAATTAGCAGTAATGGCATAGTTGAAATTTAGTGCTGAATCGGGCAAATTGGTATTTTCAATATTTCTAACTACTTCATAAACTTCGTGCTTGCCTTTGAAAATGGGCTTTTGGTACTGATAAGTAGGCAAGTATCGTTCAATGGAGTCTGAAAAGTTGATTTCGCTTTCTTTTTTATTTTTTTGGGCAAAAGCATTTCCCAAAGCTACACATAACATTAGCGAAAAAATAATTTTTTTCATAGAGCAAAAAAGACTTTTCACAAAAATAGCGGTTTTCTTTGAAAAATCTGTAATTTTGCCAAAAATTTTTGCTCAATGGCAGAAAAAAAGGAAATGACTTTCTTGGAACACTTAGAAGAGCTACGCAAACATCTTATTCGCTCTGTAATTGTAGTGGTGGTACTGATGATTGTAGCTTTCGGATTTACTGAATTTATTTTTGAGGAGGTGCTATTTGGTCCTGCCAAAGCCGATTTCTGGACTTACCGCAAGATGTGCGAATTGGGACGCTGGCTTGGCTCGGAGGGGCTGTGCGTAGGGGCTAATCTCAATTTTGTAAATTTTGCTATTACAGGACAATTTATGACACACATCACTTCGGCAATTGTGATAGGTTTGGTTTTGGGATTTCCGTATATTGTTTGGGAAATTTGGCGTTTTGTGAAGCCCGCTTTATACGAAAAAGAGCTAAAAGCAACCAAAGGAGTGGTTTTTTATATTGCTTTGCTTTTTGCCATAGGAGTTTTATTTGGGTATTTTATACTCACGCCTATATCGGTGAATTTTTTGGCTACCTATAAAATTTCTTCTCGTATAAATCCTAATCTTGAATTTGATTTGCATAGTTACGTTTCTATTGTTACTTGGCTTACGCTGATTAGTGCTTTGATGTTTCAGCTACCTATGGTGGCATATTTTTTGGGAAAAGTAGGTTTACTAACGGCTTCGTTTATGCGTAGCTATCGCCGCCATAGCATTGTGGGAGTTCTGATACTTGCGGCAGTTATTACGCCCACAGGCGATATTTTTTCGCAGTTGATAGTGGCTTTGCCTTTGTATGTGCTATATGAGGCAAGTATTTTTATTGTAGCTCGTGTAGAAAAGCAAGAAAAAGCATTGGAAAAAGCCCAAGAAATTCAATATACGCAAACTATTCCGCCACAAACCCCTACGCCTCGCTTAGACCAGATGTTGGAGTAGGATTTTGATAATGAAAGCGACCATATCGCTAAAAGCAATATGGTCGCTTATGGTTATAATTAAGGAATTTTGACGCTTTCTAATCCTTATCTGAAACCGTATCGGGGTTGCCTGCGATAGAATCTCTCATTTTGGTATCAGCAATGATGTTTTTCATTCGGTAATAGTCCATAATGCCCAAATTGCCCGATTTGAACGATTCGGCGATAGCTTTGGGAATTTCGGCTTCGGCTTCAATTACTTTGGCACGTGCTTCTTGGGCTTTGGCTTTCATTTCTTGCTCAAAGGCAACCGCCATAGCACGGCGTTCTTCGGCTTTGGCTTCAGCGATTTTCAAGTCGGCGGCGGCTTTATCAATTTGCAGTTTTGCACCGATATTTTCTCCTACATCAATATCAGCAATATCAATGGAAAGAATTTTGAAGGCAGTACCAGCGTCCAGCCCACGGGCAAGCACTACTTTGGAAATAGCATCAGGATTTTCAAGCACAGTTTGATGGTTATCAGCAGAACCAATAGAAGTAACAATACCTTCGCCTACACGAGCCAAAATGGTATCTTCCCCTGCACCACCAACAAGTTGTTGGAGATTGGCTCTTACCGTGATACGAGCTTTTACAATTAGCTGGATACCGTCTTTGGAAACTGCCGTAACATTAGGCGTATTGATAACACGAGGATTTACAGAAACTTGTACGGCATCAAATACATCTCTACCTGCCAAATCAATAGCTGTAGCTTGTCGGAAAGAAAGGTCTAAACCTGCTTTATCGGCTGAAATCAGGGCACGAATTACATTTTGCACATTTCCACCTGCCAAATAGTGGGTTTCCAAATCATCAGCGGTTACCTGAATACCTGCTTTGTGAGCAGTAATTAAGGATTCTACAATGGCACGAGGTGGCACACGGCGAATACGCATAAATATCAGACGCAAAAGCCCAATCGGTACGCCTGAAAATAATGCCGTAACCCATAAATTTACAGGTACAAAGTACAAAAAAATAAAGAAACCGATAATCCCCGCAACGAGGAAAACAAGAAATGAATTTTCAAAATCCATACTTTTTTAGTTTTTAGGTTGTTTTCACTGCAAACTAAATTTTTTACAAGGAAAAACAAAATTTTTGGGTATTTTTTTACAGAAACAAGGCAAATTGTTAGTTTTGCAAAAAAAGAAGGTATGAAAAAAATACTTACATTTTCATTGATTTTACTTACCGCTTGCGGTGGCAGTAAAGAAGAAAAAAGCCAAAAAGGGGACTGGAACGATAAAGATACGGCTAAATTTATTGAAAACTGCACTGAAAAATACAAGAAAGACGAGGTGATGAAAGCCGCAGGTGCCGATGTATCAGAGCTTTGTAAGTGTATGGCAGAAAAAGCCCAAAGCTATTACGATAGCCCAAGTGCCGTAGGAAAAGCAGGTGAAAACAAACTTTTGGACGAGTGCTTCAAAATCCGATGAAATTCCTCATTGTTGATGATTTGCACCCTTTTCTGATTGATGTTTTTGAGCAAAAAAACATTCCGTATAGTTACGAACCTACTATTTCGCCCCAAGAAATTACAGAACGTTTGCAAGATTTTGAGGCAATTATTATTCGTAGCAAAATACACCTGAACCAAGCTATTTTAAGCAAAAACCCGCAACTCAAACTCATTGTAAGGGCAGGCTCGGGGCTGGATAATATTGATGTAGATTTCGCAGAAAAACAAAAAATTCATCTTATCAATGCTCCCGAAGCCAATTGTGATGCTGTTGCGGAGCATTGTCTTGCAATGCTCCTTACACTGATGAATAAAATTCATATCGCCAACGAACAAGTAAAGCAAAAAATTTGGCGTAGAGAAGCCAATAGGGGGGTAGAGTTGCAAGGTAAAACCATAGGAATTATCGGCTACGGGCATACGGGAAAGGCTTTTGCCAAAAGGCTGAGCGGTTTGGGGGTGAAAATTCTTTCTTATGACCGAAACCCTGGAAAAGCGGATAACTACGCTCAAATGACAAATCTTGCTCACATTCAGCAAGAGGCTGATGTGATTTCTTTGCACGTTTCGCTTAATGAGCAAAGCAGAAAAATGTTTAATCAGGATTTTATAGAAAGTTGTTCAAAGCCTTTTTGGTTACTCAACTCGGCAAGGGGGGAAGTAGCAGATTTGGAGGCGATTGCTAATGGTTTGGAGCAAGGCAAAATCTTGGGAGCAGGGCTGGACGTCTTGGAAAATGAAAAATTAGACACGCTTTCTCCTAAGCAAGAAGCTACTTTTCAGAAATTAGCTTCTATGTCCAATGTCATTCTTACACCTCATGTGGCAGGTTGGACAAAAGAGTCTTACTTGAAAATTAGTCAGGTACTTGCCGAAAAAATAACAAAGTACATAGATAACTTGTAAAAAATGGCAAAATTTTTATTTGTTGTACAAGGCGAGGGCAGAGGGCATCTTACGCAGGCTCTTGCTTTGCAAGATATTTTGCACAATGCAGGGCATAAGGTTGTGGCTGTATTGGTTGGTAAAAGTTACAGGAAAATTCCAGATTTTTTTATTGCCAAAATGCAAGCCCCTTTGCATTATTTTGAAAGCCCTAATTTTGTCAAAGATAGCAATAATCGTAGCATACTGATAGGGAAAACTATTTCTTACAATTTGCTCAAAACTCGCACTTTTTTTGCAAGTATGCGAGAACTTTCGGCTTATTACGAGCAATACCAGCCTGATGTAATTATCAATTTCTACGACCTTTTGGCAGGTTTCTATAATTTGTTTCACAAAACTCCTGCTCCTATGGTGGTGGTAGGGCATCAGTTTTTTTTGCAACACCCCCAATTTGAATACCCCCAAGGACACAAGGTAGAAAAATTTTTACTCAACCTCAACACCAATCTTACAGCACACAAAGCCAAACTCAAATTAGCTCTTTCTTTTGCCCCCTACCTTTCCGATTACAAAAATATCAAAATTGTACCGCCACTGCTTCGTAAAGAAGTGCTTTCGCTTTCGCCTGAAACGCAAGATTTTATTTTGTGCTATGTGAATAATGATGGCTATGGAGATGATATTATTGCTTGGCACAAGCAAAACCCTGATGTAAAATTGGAATGCTTTTGGGATAGAAAAAACGCTCCTGAGGTTGAACATTTCAGCGAAAACCTGACTTTTCATCAAATCAGTGATACTAAATTTTTGGAAAAAATGAGAACTTGCCGAGGTTTGGTAACTACGGCAGGCTTTGAGTCGGTTTGTGAGGCGATGTATTTAGGCAAACCTGTAATGATGATGCCCGTAGAAGGGCAATTTGAGCAAAGTTGTAACGCTCTTGACGCCCAAAAAGCAGGTGCGGGTATTGTAAGCAAAGATTTCAATATTACGCCTTTTTTGAACTATTTAGAAAGTTACCAGCCCACTACTCAAATGCGTGATTGGGTGCAAAAAGCTCCCCAAATGTTTGTAGAAAGTTTGGAGAAAATACTATGACTACTGAAATACGCAAAGCTCTGCGAAAAAAACTTACCCGATTGCTTAAAAAGCATAAAAAACTGAAAATCTTTTGGAGTACCGCAAAAAGTTTTTTTGATATGCGTATCCAAACACCCAAAGGTAGAAACATCTTGCTTCCTTATGCTTATTATCAATTTTTTCAGCAGAAAATTTTTCAGATTATAGATTTTCCTGAGTACGCCTTGGATAGAACTTCTGCTTTCAAAAGTGCAGGCTCGGGTAAAATATATATCGGTAAGAAAAAGCAAATTATTGGGGAATATAAATTTTCTACCAATTGCGGCAATTTGGAACATTTGGAAAAACCAAAAGAGGAACTTGAAAATCAAAATTTTTATTTTGATTTTGACGATAAATTTCGTTTGGCAAAATACAATAAAAATTTTGAGATAGAACTTTGGTTGCGTTATGATTATCTTTTTGAGTTAGATGTATTTTCGGCGGAATTTGTCGCTACACCCAAAAATGAAAACAATACCAAAACTTTCAGAATTTCTAAAAAAGCCCAAAATTACTGGATTGAAACGGCAAGGATATTTTCAAAACCTTTGTATGCCCAAGAAAAGCACGAATTTTATAGCCCGCCTACTATCTCAAAAATACATAAATATCGCTTTCCCAAGCAAGCTATTTGTAAGCCTTTTTTATTTGGTATCAATGTAAGTTCTAAAATCATAGCCCCCAATCAGATGCTTATCACTTTGCACCGCGATTACGAGTATATCAATTTTAAGCGAGAAAGTATGGTTTTACTCTAAAATTTGTTAGTGAATATTTGAAAGCAAGCTATTTTAGGTTCAAAGGGTTTAAGGGTTTGAGGTTCAAAGGTTGAAAGGTTTAAGAGTTCAAAAGTATAAACCTCAAACTTCAAACCTAAAATCTCAAATTTTCCAAACCTACTTACATAAAAAATTTCATGACAAGTTCTAATGAAACATCTTGCAGTACGTGAAATTTCATTGCATAATTTCAAAAATTATCAAAAGCGAGAATTTAGCTTTTTGGCTTCGCATACGCTTGTATTGGGTAGAAATGGCATTGGAAAAACCAACCTTTTAGATGCCATTTATTTTCTTTCCCTTACCAAAAGTGCCTTTCATAGCGATAGACAGCTCATTTTACAAAATGAAAATTTTTGTCGGATAGATTCTCTTTGGCAAGAAAACGAAACTCTGCACAAACTCACGGCTATCTATGCTCCCCCCGAAAGAAAGCGTTTTATCCTTGATGATTACACTTTTCCCACGCTTGCAGAATACATCGGACGCTTTCCTGTGATAATGATTGCCCCCAACGATACCGACCTCATACGAGAAGGTAGCGAAGAACGCAGACGCTTTGCCGATACTATTCTTTGCCAAACGGATAAACACTATTTACAGGCACTATCGCAATACAATTATTTACTCAAACAACGCAATAGCCTGCTTGCACAAACCCCTTTTCCGAAAAGCTCTTACAAACTTTTGGAGGTGTATAACGAACAACTCTTGCCTTTGAATGAGAAAATTGCCCAAAAAAGAAGAGATTTTGCAAGCATTTTAGCCCCACTTTTGGAAAAAAATTATATCGAGATTGCACAAAAAAATGCCCAAGTGGAAATTTTGTATGAAACGGATTGCTTACAAGAGGACTTTCAGGTTTTATTTCAGAAATCTTTGGAAAAAGATATTGTCTTGCAACGCACTGCTTTGGGCATACACAAAGACGATTTCTCTTTTCTACTCAACACCAATGCGATCAAGAAATTTGGCTCACAGGGCGAACAAAAAACCTTTGTGATTGCCCTTAAAATGGCTGTTTTTGAGTTTCTGAAAGAAAAATTACAAATTACACCAATTCTACTGCTTGATGATATTTTAGACAAATTGGACGAAACGCGTACCTTTCAGCTTTTGCAGAAAGTTATGCAAAAGCCTTTCGGACAAGTTTTACTTACAGAAGCCAATCCCAAACGCTTGGAGCAAATTTCTGCCTTGCAAATCTGGCAGAAAATTGAAATTTGAATAACTTATTTCTATATTTGTTGAAAAGGTTTCTACGAAAGGCTTTTATACTCAACAAATTAAACCTTCTATGTCCGAAAAAGTGTTTTTCCCTTACGGAATAAGCAATTTTGCACAAATAGTAACACAGAATTATGTGTATGTAGATAAAACCGCCTATCTGGAATTATTTGAAAAAAGTCAGGAAAAGTTTGTGATATATCTTCGCCCTCGCCGTTTTGGCAAGAGTTTGTTTTTATCGCTTTTAGAGCATTATTACGACCTCAACAGGAAAAATGAATTTGAAAGCCTATTTGCCAAGTATTATATTGGTAAAAACCCTACGGCTTTTGCTAATAGCTATCGGATTTTGTTTTTCAATTTTAGTGCAGTAGATACTACAAGCTATCAAAAAAGCTATGAAGGTTTTTTAGACGAAGTGAGAAGTAAAATCAAGGCTTTTCAGCGTTATTACGAAGTGTTTGATAAAGATGATTTCCAAGATATTATCAGCCAAAAAAGCCCTGAAAAAATATTACGTAACTTTTGCAATTTGTATCCTGATAGAAAAACCAAAGTTTTTTTACTCATAGACGAATACGACCACTTTGCCAATGAAATTTTACTTAGAAATATTGATGAGTTCAAGAAAAGTGTTTCGCTTAATGGCTATGTTCGTAAGTTTTACGAGGCTATTAAAAATGGTACTCAATTGGGTGTAATTGATAGGTTTTTTATCACGGGAGTTTCTCCTATTACGCTAGATAGCCTAACGAGTGGCTTTAATATTGTGAAAAATCTCACCCATCACAAAGAATTTGAGGTAATGATGGGCTTTTCTGAAAAAGAAGTAAAAGACTTATTGAGCCTTGTCTTAAAAAATAAAAGGAAACAATCCCAAGTTTTGAAAGACCTACAAAGCTACTATAACGGATACAATTTTTATCCAATGAGCCGTGAAAATATCTATAATTCGGATATGGTTTTGTATTTTTTGGATAATTTCAAACAACAGGGGCAATATCCACGCCAAATGCTGGACCCCAACATAGCCCCTGATTATGGAAAACTGAAAGCAATGTTTCAGGTGGCTAATTGGCAAGCGAATGTTTCTGTTTTAGAGGAAGTTTTAGAAACTGGAATAGTAGAAAGCGAGCAGATATATCAATTTAGCTTTGAAAAAGCATTTGGCAGAAAAGAGTTTGTTAATTTTTTGTTTTATTTGGGAAATTTAACTTTTGGGAAGATTTATCCCAATGGAATGATAGCCTTCAAAATTCCCAATAAAGTGATTAGTGAGCTTTATTGGCAATATTATTCCGAAATTTTACAAAATCAGGCACATTTACAAAACCTGCAAGATGATGTCCAGCGGGCAGTTTCAGAGATGTCTTTGAGTGGTAATAGCCAAAAGTTTTTTTCACTTATAGAGCGATTGCTCCAAAATCTTTCCAATCGTGATTTTCGTCAGTTTGATGAAAAGTATGTCAAGCTCGCAATGATGGCATATCTGGTGCAGGCAAATATTTTTGATGTTCGTAGCGAAAGAGAAATGAGCGGAGGGGGATATTTGGATTTGAGGTTATTCATAAAACCCAATAACCCTTTCAAGCATCATCAGTTTGTGATTGAGTTGAAATATCTGAAAAAAGAACAAACATATTTGCTTTCTGAAACCCTGCAAGAAGCTAAAAATCAAATTTTGAGTTATTACAGGCAAGATAAGGTTTTGCAAAGTAAAGAAATGTTGCATTTGCTTGTGGTAGTGGTGGTAAAAGATAAAATTTTTGTGGAAGAAGTAGAAAAATCATTGTGATGAGCTACAGTATCGCTATTAGTGGGATTTTGTTATCAAAAATAAATCACCTTATCTTGCGAGGTTTCCAAGTATTGCCGAATAATTTTTTGGGAATCTTGCGTATCAGTTTGTTTTTGGATAAATGATTTGAGGCTCTTGGCATCTGAGATAGTTTCCAAAATTTCCTTATCTATAAAGCCAAAACCTGAGTATAAGCCATTTTCTATCCAGACCAAAGATTTTTCGGTATAGGTGCGACCTTTGCCAATAATGCAGAAATTAGGCTTTTTGAATTGGCTTAATTGAGCGATTACTTGCTCTACTCGTTTGTTGTACTCTTCAAATGGTTCTTGGCTTATACAAGCCCCTGCACACTCGCCCACACGATACCCAAAGCAAGCTCCTGCGTGCCTGTACATATCGCATAGCTTTTGGCAGAGCCTCTGTTTTTGCTGATATTTCTCTATGATAGCACGAGCTATGGCACTGCTTTCTGTAAAATAAATAGGTGTTTTTTCGTTCTTGATTTTATCGGCGTATAAATGCAAATAGCCTTCGCTATCTTTGTGTACAAAAATGCCATAGAGATATTTATCACGTCTTTGAGCCTTATTGAAGCGAGGTTTATATTTTTTTATCTCTGCCGATTCTAATAATAAAGCGACCAGTTCGCTACCTGTAATTTCGTAGCTAATATCTGCAATGGTTTCTTTGAGTGCCGAGTGTTTGCGGTTTTTGCTAAAAAGTTGAAAGTGGGAAGCAATCCGTTTGCGTATATTACGACTTTTGCCTACATAAACAACGCTACCTGCTTCGTCGTGGAAATAATACACTCCTGTTTCTTCGGGTAAGTCGCTTACTTGCTCTTGCGTGATTTTGGGCGGAAGTGTTGGGAATTTGATTTCAGCCTCAATGATGTCGCTTTCTACGTGAGAGCGATTGATTTGCACAAGACGCGTAAGTAGTTTGGCGGTGGCTTCGGCATCGCCTTTGGCTCGGTGGCGTTCGTGGATTTTTATTCCCAAACTTTCGCAAAGCCTGCCAAGTGAATAAGAAGGCAGGTTGGGAATGAGCTTTCGGCTCAGGCGTACCGTGCAGAGTGTCTGACGCTGATAGTTGTAGCCTAAACTGCGAAACTCGTTTTTTAGGAAAGAATAATCAAACTGCACGTTGTGGGCTACGAAAATCTGTCCTTCGGTAAATTGCACAATTTTTTTGGCAACTTCATAAAATTTGGGGGCATCGGCTACCATAGCATTGCTGATGCCTGTGAGTTTGGTGATAAAATCAGGGATATAGCGTTCTGGGTTGATAAGCGAGCAGAAAGCATCAACAATTTTTTCGCCGTCGTGCAGATAAATAGCTATTTCTATGATTTTGTCGTAATCGGGCTTACTACCTGTGGTTTCTATATCAACAATGGCAAACATTCAAGGTGCTGGTTCAAATAATTCAAGTAAAAAATTTTGGTAATTATTGGCGTTCAATAAGTTTAAATGTTCAAGGGTTTGAGGTAAAAGTTTTAC
>NZ_JBRCWE010000098.1:0-5967 GCF_053497555.1 Raineya sp.
AATTTGTTAATTTTATCCTTTATGGTCATTTTTATCCGAAGAATTATCAAAAAAAATAAATCCTAAACAACCTCAAAATAACCTATACTCTTAGTAGTAAATTTCACATATACTTTTGTAATTTGTCCTTTTTTACCCGTTTTGTTGGGAATATAGCTAACTATTGGGTTTTTGGGCTGAACAAAAATGTTAGTATTACTCCCGATGCCTAATATCCCTGAAAATGGGCTTCGTAAATCACCTACTTTTTTTCTATGGTTAAACCTTGGGCTACTAATTTCAATCTCCTCAATTGTTTCATAATTTTCAAGAAAAATTATTTGGGGAGTTTTTTCATCTCTGAAAACTATGTAAGAACTACTATGATTGGTCTTTGTAAAAAATATTGTATCACCCCATTTTAGCTGAGCATCAAGATAAAAGTAACCTTTTTCATTAGTTTTGGCTGTTTTACCTTCTCTTCTTTCAAACACCCAAACCTCATTTATAGGGGTTTGGGTGTTTTTTTCATAGACAAATCCTTTGATTTGTGCAAAAGTTTGGGAAATTGGTAAAAACAATAAAATGCAAAATACAAGTTTGAATTTTACCATAAAGTTAATCAGTTGTTACGGTACAAGGACAAAACGTACCACATTCACAATCTTCATCGCCAGATGAAGTTGCCTGAAATCCCTAACAATATCCTAAAAAGCAGTGCCCAGTTACTGTAACAACAGCAAAACACTTCCCATCACAATACGAAAAACCTCCCTGCCACAAAATTTTACGCTCATTACTATTCGTATCAGAATTGAAGTATTGCTCTTGAATAAGCAAGACATCTTTTAGCTTTGCCCTTTGTTTAATTTGTGATATTACTTTTTGCAAATCATTACCACATTCATTGCACTTTTGAGCACCAGTATTAAAAATAAAAGCCCCACAAATGACAAGTATAACAGAAAAAGTAGCATTTAAGAAAAATTTCATAAAAATTTGGAATTTAAGGGTTTGACAAAAAACTCCTAAACTTTTACGGGCCCCGAAGTTTAGTTGGGCAAAGAAAGAAAGAAAGAAAAAAAAAGCAAATTTTCTGTCAAATTTTTTCAAAAAATTAAAAAAATATCATTTGTAATGATTTTATCTAACTTTCCCCATTTTCCAACTTGCTTTTAGCAAAATGTTGAGAGGACGAAGTTCAAACAAGGTTTCACGGAAAGTGTTTTCTTGTATTTGAGCCAAAATAAAATTTTGCTGATTAGTGAGGTTAAAAATTTGCAGTTCAGTTTCCCATTGAGCAAATTTTCTTTGTAAAGAAATGTCTATAAAGTGGTTACTCAAACTTTGCCCCTGCTGAAAGGACTGAAAACTATACCATTTAGCAGTAAATATCCATTGCTTGATAATAAAATTAGCATACAATTGATGACGCAGTTGTAAAGTTTGTGGTATTTTTTGTGTATTAAGCTCGGTTTGCAACACATTGAAGCGGCTTTGTACCTGCAAGTTCAAAAAAGACCAATAATTGCAAACTATTTTCCCTTCAGCTTGCCAATTCTGAAAAACCGAAGTAAAATCCTGATTATTTTGTCTTTGCAAAAACTGATTTTGCATAAAAGTTCCGGAAATTGCCAAATTGGTGCGAGCCTTGTAAAAGTATTTATTGAAACGTGTATTTGCCATTAAATTCTGAAAAGGTGTTTGCAGAGCTATCATTTCCCTGCTTTCTACAATACCTATGAATTTCAGGTCGTAGCGGTAGTTGTAAAAACCTTGCAGAAAACTTATATCAGAGTTCCAACTCCAACCGCCCAAAATATTGTTGTAAAAAATATTACCCACCCATTGCCAACCTTTTCGTTCAGGTACAAGCAAGCCATTACGAAAAACACTCCGATAGCTTTGAAAAATCCCTTCTGTATTAAACCAATGCGTTTCGTCTTCTACCTCACTGCTATAACTACCTCCACCCGAAAAAAGCCAACCTTGCAGACGTTGCGAAAAGTTTAATCGCCAAAAGTATTGATGAAAAAAATTATTGCGTACCCCCTTTTCAGTATTTTGCCATAAGGCAAGCGGTGCGTACTCGGCACTTGCATTGAGCGTAAGTTGTTTGCCTATTTTTCTTTCGGTATTGAAATTTGCAAAAAGCTGATAAGCAAAGTCTTGTAAATTGTTTTGAAGGGTATCTTTGTTCTCCTCGTTATTCTGCAAAAGCAAATAACTTTCCAAATTTCTATAAGCGACTCGCAGACCTGTTTGGCTTCGGAAACGAAATTTTTTCCATTCTTGCGAGCTGGTTCTAAAATTTTCGGTTTGCAAAGTTGCCCCTTTTACAAATTGCGTAGAGCGATTTTGCCCGCCTATTTGCCATAAAGTAGGACTAACTTGCAAATGCTGTGGCAAAAGTTTGAAATAAGAATTAGAAACCCACTGCACTATCTTGCCTGCTTGCAAACGATAGTTTTGATATTCGTTTGCTACCTGAAAATAAGGGTTGTTTAATTTCTGACTAACGTTCAGAATGCCGAAAAAATTAACATTCGCTTCTTGACTTTCCCAATACTTTTTAGCTGTAAGAACATTTTTTGTGTAAATGTTTTTGAGATTTTTTTCATACTCTATTTCGCTTTGCAGAAGATGCTGTCTTTGAGTAAAAATTTGTTTTTCGGTAAAGGCAATGGTATCTGTGGGGAAAAAAACCTGCTGACGCAGTTGGGAGCGAGTTTGATTGTTTTGCAGTAAATACGTAAAATGATAACGCATTTGAGCAGAATGGGACATTTTTACAACTCCATTCAAATTGGTACTTGCTGATTGGTTGAAAAGATAGCGATTGCGTTCCAGCGGCGGGTTAGCAATTTGCGACAATTGCAACAAATCGCTACGGCGTTGCGGAAAACGGCGTAATAAAAGTTGCTCCAAAGAAATGGCGTGTTCGGTGAGACTCTTCTCTGAATCTTTGCCAATATTATCACTTTGTAAAATATTGATAAACTGATGATTACGAAAAAATTTGAGAGCAACTATTTTGCTATCCCAAAGCAGAAAGGGCAAACCCAAGCCTGTTTCTCCGTTCAAGGCAATACTTTTTTTGGCTTTTTCAGTAAGACGCAAATTGAGAGCAGGATTTGAACCCTTGATGCCCAAACTATCCAATAGTTTGATATCCTGATGATTTTCGTAAAACTCAACTTCATCTACCATTTCCCAAGGCACATTTTCCGAAGCTATATTGTAGCGTTTGCCGAGCATATCCAAGTTTTCAATATAAAACTTGCTGATAGGTTTTCCTTTGTATTTAATAAGTCCATTGTCGCCAACTTCTACGCCAGGCATTTTGGCAAGTACATCTTTGATGTTTCTATCGGCTTTGCTAGCAAAACTTCTTACATTATAGGTAGTTGTATCGCTACGAATCGTTACGGGATTGAGTTTTATCTCAATTTCCTTAATTTCCGTTGAGCTTTCTTTGAGTGTGAAATGTAGTTTTTGGGAAATGGCGGGAATTTTTTGTCGGATTTTTTCGTAAGAAATATGCCTGATTTCTATTTCCAAACTATCGGTACTTGCAGAAACTGAAAATTGAAATTTCCCTTTGGCATCGGAAAAGGTATAGGCAAGAATTTTTTCATTGCCCGAAGCGTATAAAAGCACCGTAGCATTTACGACAGGTTCTTTGCTATCTTGCAAAGAACCTTCTATCATAATTTGAGCAAAAGAAATATGGGAAAAAAGTTGTAAGCACAATATGCTCCAATACAAACGCATTTTATTCGTATTCTATGGGATTGAATGGGTATTTGGGTCGGGGTTGTGGTTTGCCTTGGTTATCTCTCAATTCTACCTGTACGGGGGCGTTCATTAGTGCAGCCGACATATAACCTATGGGGTCTTCCACATACTTTTTGAGTTCTATCATATATTTTTTGTGAGTAATTTTAGAAAAAGCGATAGGCTCGCCTTCATAATGGGTTTTCATTTCATAACCAGCAGGCAGACGGCTTAAACCTAAAAGTTCAAAAGTATAATGATTTTTACTATCTTTGGCTAAAACAACAAGCCCCGGTAATCCGTAAAATTTCCAAACCCCAAAGGGGGTAGGTATATCCAAAGTGTACCACACTTCCCAGGTTCTACCTCTAAACGTTGTAGTTGCTTTTTTACAAAGATAACCTTTAATGGTTTGTGTTTCATCACTCATTTGCCACTGAAAAAGAGGATATTCCTCTTCGTACATAAAACTTTTTCCGATGAGATTTTGGGTATAGAATGTAAGTTTTTTATCGTTAGGGTACTGATGCACAATGACAGTGCTATTCTTACGCAAGCTTCCTGCTACCCCTCCAAAATTAAAAGTAGATTTGGTTGCCATTGACTTTTGTAATTGCATATAAGCCACTGAGTCAGCTATTCTACGGGCAGGATTATAAAACACTGAACGAGTTTTAGAAAATTCTAAAAACATCGTATCCGTAGAAATTTGAGTAGGTTTAGTAGTATCAACTACTACTTTTACGCTGTAAATAGCTCTTAATTCTCCTTTTCCTAAACGGACTTGAGAAAAAGCGTTTGTATTTATCAAACTGATTATCAAAACTACTAATATCAAGCGAAACATACACTTTGTTTTGCAGTTTTTTAGTAAGGCTTGAGAAATTTATTCAGCATAATTTATTTGTTTTTTTACTCATATTCAATAGGGTTATAGGTAATTTTTCGTTTGGGTATTGGGCGTCCTTCTTTATCTTTCATTTCAATTTGTACAGGCGTATTCATCATAGCTTGAGATATATATCCCATAGGGTCTTCAAGGTATTTTTTTAGTTCTTGCATATATTGTTTGTGAGTAATTTTAATAAAATTTCTTGGTTCTCCGTAGTCATAGTGCGTTGTCATTTCATAGTCAGTAGGCAAGCGTTTTAAGCCCAATAACTCAAAAATAAAATGATTTTTACTATCTTTGGCTAAAACAATGAGCCCAGGTAATCCATAAAATTTCCAAACTCCAAAAGGTGTAGGTATATCTAAAGTGTACCATACTTCCCAGGTTCTACCTCTAAATGTTGTAGTTGCTTTTTTACAAAGATAGCCTTTGATAGTTTGTGTTTCATCACTCATTTGCCACTGAAAAAGAGGATACTCTTCTTCGTACGTAAACGCCTTGCCTGGTAAGTTATGGGTATAAAATGTTAGCTTTTGGTTAGTAGGGTAACAATGAGCTATCACGTTGCTATTTTTGTTTCGCATATTAGAAAGTAAATTATCACTGAAATTTAATTTTATTGGTGCTCCTGACTGTGATGCTTTCATTGCTTTTTGTGTTCTACTTAAAGCAATAGAATCTAATGCTCTGTATGTCGGATTGTAATACACTGACCTTGTTTTGGAAAATTCCAAAAACATTGTATCTGTTGTAATATATGCAGGTTTAGTGGTATCAGCCACCTTTTTGGCAAGATATACCGCTCTAAACTCTCCTTTTCCTAATTTAGTTTGGGCAGTAAGAAATTCTACGCTCAATAAATTGCATACCAGTAGTAAAAATATTTTTTTCATATATCTTTATGTTTTGAGTTTTACTTTGAAGGAGAGTATCCTTAAATAAGGATACTCCCTTTGCAAAACAAAAAATTAATTCGGGAAAGTAATAAGGAAATAATCTGCACCTTGCTGACAAAATGCCATATCTGCAAGCATCAAAGAAAACATAAATTGTTCAGCTGTAACATTACAAAACGTAGCAATAGCAGTGATACCACAAGAAAAAGTAACAAACGCTTCATTGCACCATTTAGGCTTATTATCTGCGTTAAATGCCAATTGATATTAACTATTGTAAGCAAATTTTTCTTTTGTTGCAACTTTTAATTTTCCTTCAGCATTTGCAAAATTAAGAATTGCTAAAAACATTACCAAAACAAACATTACTTTTTTTATAAAAATTAGGAATTTAAGATTTCACAAAAAACTCCTAAACTTTTA
>NZ_JBRCWE010000099.1:0-13919 GCF_053497555.1 Raineya sp.
GATTTGGAGGCTATTCCTGTGGTGAATGTGCAGGGAAAACTTTTGGGGCGTATCACTATTGATGATATAGTTGATGTAATTCAGGAAAAAGCTGATGCCGAAAGGCAAGCAATGTCGGGGCTTTCGGGCGATACTGAAGAAGATGATACCATTTGGCAATCTGTAAAGGCTCGCTTGCCTTGGCTGGTTATTGGTATGGCAGGAGGAATGCTTGCCGCCTCGGTTACGGATATGCTTGGGCAGCCTGTTATACTGCTGGTTTCGGTACTTGCGAATTTTACCACGCTTATTGCAGGTACAGGCGGCAATGTGGGTATACAGTCTTCCTCTGTAATATTACAAAGTTTGGCTCATAAATCTGTTTTTGAGTTAAGCACTTTTCAAAGGCTTTTTAAGGTGCTTCTCATAGCTCTTTTGAATGGAGCAATTCTTGGAACTTTGGTACTTTTGTTTTGTTTAGTATTTGGTTATGATATAAAAGTGGCGATAGTGGTTTCATTGGCATTATTTTCTGTGATACTATTAGCCTCTTTTACAGGCACGCTTACGCCACTCGTACTGAATCGTTTAGGCTTCAATCCAGCCTTAGCCGCAGGACCTTTCATCACTACGGCTAATGACCTGATTGGCTTGGCAGTATATTTTAGTGTAGCAAGGCTCCTCTATCAAATCTAACCTTGTATCCATTTTTGTCCTACCCATACTTCGGTAAAGGCTCCTGTGTTGTGTTCGCCTGCTATAGCTTTGGCAAAAAAGAGCATCTTTTCATTATCAGCACTGAACATAAATATAGCATCATCACCTACATCTGCTTTGTACATTCTTTCAATAGAATCTACGAGCAGGTTGAAAGTTGCAGGAGTTTCGCGGTAGGCTTTATCAATAAAGTAGCTTGTAAATTGGACGGTTCGTGGAGCAACCTTATGCACAATAAGCCAACCCACCACTTTATTTTCCTGATTTTTGAGAGCCAAACTGCCTAATGGTTCAAGAATTTGAGGTAACTGAAAAGGAGAAATCTCATCATTGTACCAGTTTTCATTTCGCTGTTTGTTTCTGATGTAGTCGTAATCTTCTTGTGAAAGTTCTACCCAGGGTACAACACTAAATATATCGGGGTATTCTTGCAATTTGAACCAAGGCAAATCACAAACCTGTTTGTAAGCCAATTTTACAAGCACGGTTCTTTTTTCAGGCTTATTCCAAGCGAGCTTTTGCAGAAGCGTAGGCATCCACTTGAAACTTTCCCAGTTATTTTGGAATATAATATTGATATAATTGATTTGATTGTTGAGAGCTATTTTTTCCGCTACTCTTAGAAGTTGGGAGGCTATACCTTTTCTGCGATGTTCTTCTTTTACCCAAAGACTTAGCACTTTCATTAGGTTGTGCTGTTGGGTGTATAAAAGTTCCAGCACCGCCGAACCTACTTTTTCGCCATTATAGGTGGCTTCTATTACGAAAAAAGGTTCTTTCAAGTTTCGGACTTTGCTTTTTTGTCTGAAACTTGGAAAAGTGTAGGGTTCAAATTTCTGAATAACTTCTTGGGTACTTAGGTTCCGATGCACATTGTAATTGTAGCTCATAATGAAAGGATTTGTGGAAGTTTTTTTCAAAAAAACAAAAAAAAATTTGGCAAATCAAAAAAAATGTAATAATTTACACCTCAATTTTAAGAAACCTTAATTTAACCATAAAACGGCGAAAAATTATGAAGCATTTTTTATCACAAAAATACAAAAACGCTGTTTGCAAGTACAAAAAGTTTAGGGCACGTTTTGAAAAAAGTTTGCAGGAAGGTGTTTCTGCTCACAAAAAGCAAAGCCTCTATCAGCGTTTGAAAAAGCTCTATCAGCAAATTGTACGTTTGGAAACTCAGCTCAAATGGGCTGTTTCGGCGGGTGCTTTATCTCTGGCTCTTACAGCCTTACCCAACCCCGATGCTTTGGCACAAGGGCAAGGAAAATTCAAATATTTTGAAAGAAAAATTAAACTTGAGCCTAAAACAGGCTATGTAGCCCAATCGGCTCCTACTTATCCTACTTTTGCTGATTTGGATAATGACGGAGATAAAGATTTGATTATCGGTCAATATACTGGTGGGGCTTTATTTTATCAACGCAATGACACTACTGGTTTAGTTTATACACTTATCCCTAATGATGATGACCGTAGCCCTTTTAAGGATGCTGCCGCTGATATGCAGGGATACTCCTATTTCAATCCTTCTTTTGCAGATATGGATGGAGATGGCGACTTAGATATGATTGTGGGATATAATTACTATAAGTATGATTACGTAACTTTGTTCAAAAATGTAGATGGGAAATTTGTTCCTTTTACAGGGGCTGCCAATCCTTTTGCATTCGTAATTATGGGTGATGGAACTGGTATTGATGGTGGAGCGAGAGGCGAAATGTTTGATGCTGATGAAGATGGTGATTTAGATTTATTTGTTTCAGGTAGTGATGAGGCACTTGGAGATAAATATGGTATCAATGTTAAATATTACGAAAACTACGAAAGCGGTACAGGCGTATTTCAAGAGGTAACGGGTACTGGTAACCCGCTGGATCAGGTTAATATAACGCCAGGTCCTCTTTTCTATTACACAGGTTATGGTAGTCTTACCTTTGCCGATGGTGACAATGACGGAGATTTAGATGCTTACATCACCGAAAAGTACGGAGCAGTTTACGAATATAAAAATAACGGAAGTAATACTTTTGGACCACAGACACTGCATCCTACCTTGACTATACCAGGTATTCCTTATTATCCGTTTGCTATCGGTGCCGCTTTTGAAGACTTTGATGATGATGGAGATTTAGATGTTATCTATGGGGATAAGTATTACCAAACGCTCCCCTATAAGAAAAATAATGGCACGGGTGTTTTCTCTCTTGTTACCTACGATGTAAATGATCCTACTAATGTGGATTTTGATATAGAGCAAGAGTTGTTTCCTGCTGCATATTATACATCTAGCACTGCAACTGCAGACTTAGATGGAGACGGGGATTTAGATGCTGTAACTTTTGGAATATATGGAGATACATATCTGTTTAGAAATTTAGGTAGCACCGAAAATCCCAATTTTGAATTAGTAACAACATCTAATCCTTTTACACCATTAAATGGTTTAACATACGGACCTACGATTGACTTGGTTGATTTTGATAATGATGGTGATGCTGACCTTGTTGTAAAAGAGTTTAATGTTGCTACTCCCCGTTACTTTAGGAACAACAACAACGCGTCTTTTACTGAACTTACCGGGGCAAGTAATCCTTTATCAACTATTTCTATCAACCCTTCCCCCAATCTTGCTAAAATACAACTTATTGACTATGACAACGATGGAGATTTTGACTTAATAGCGGGCGATGATACCTCTATTAGAGTTTTTAGGAACGATGGAAGTAACTTTTCAGAGCTAACAGGTACTAATAATCCTTTTAACTCAATTAACACGGCTTTAGCCGTTACTACTCCCGCAATTAAGCGAATATCTCCCACACTCGTAGATATTGATAATGATGGGGATCTTGATTTGCTATTAGGGACTCTTAATAACTTAGATGACCCTTCAACTACTGCCAACCCCGATTTTAATAGGACATCTATCTATTACTATAAAAATAACGGAGGTGTTTATGAAGCGAATGTAGCAGATAATCCTTTTAATGGTATTGCGGTAAATAGATGGGCATTGCTGGAGTTTAATGATATAGATGGAGACAATGATTTGGACGCATTTTTAGGAGAACTTAGATTAGAAGCTCGGGTTCGCTATTTTGAGCGTGCAGGTAATAACTTCTGTCCTAAGGTGCAAGAAATTCGCCGTGAGATAAATACTAATGAAGTATATGAGTTTGCCAAAGAAGAGTTTAGAGAAGTGTATAGCGATGAACCCGATACCAAAAATAAGGATTTCCCTAAAATTAAAATCCTTATCCCACCTGCCTATGGTAAGCTAATGATTGGTGGCGAAATAGCTACTTTCGGATTAGAAATTCCTTATGCGGCTCTGGACAATATGACCTACACACCAAACAATGGCTACACAGGTATTGATAACTTCGTTTGGGCGGCTTTTGACCCTATCGGTGAGTGTTATTCTAATGGTGGCAACTTCCGTTTTGGAGTAGGTACTGATGTTACAGCTATCAACGATGACCTTGTAGGCTCCGTAGTGGTATTCCCTAACCCTGCCAAAGATAAATTCAATATCAATTTGGATAAGAATCTATCGGGTAGGGTAGAAGTGAAACTCTACAATACACTTGGCGGCGTTGTACATTCGGCTACTTACCAAAACCCTGCCGAAGTGCGTAGCATAGATGTTTCCAAATTACCTAATGGTTTGTATATCCTACAAATCAACAATGAAGGTAAAAATGGTGTGTTCAAACTCGTGAAAGAATAAAAAATCATTTCCTTTACTACCCCTCTCCTTTTTTGGAGAGGGAGTAGGGGATAAGGTTTGAAATCTCCAAACATTTGGAGATTTTTTTATTTTTTGTGTTTGTCTTTTTCTGCAATTTTTTCCAAATTAGCCGATAGATTTGAATTGGTTGCCTAATGAAAACCTCTACCCAAGAACTCAAAAATTTTGAATTTGGTAATGCCACCGATACAGGAAAGGTGCGTTCCAACAACGAAGATTATTTAGGATATTTTCAAACACCTAATGGTTATTTGTTTGTACTTTGTGATGGTATGGGAGGGCATCAGGCAGGGGAAAAAGCCTCTCAACTTGCCGTAGAAAGCCTAAAAGATTTTTTTAACAAAGAATTTTATACCAGCCCCCAAGAAGCTCTTTGGAAGGCTATTGTAGAAGCCAATCGTGTCATTTTTTCAACTTCGCAAAAATTCAGCGAATATGCAGGAATGGGTACAACCCTGGTAGCAGTGCTTATCCGAGACAATCAAGTTTTTTATGCACACGTAGGCGATAGCCGCTTATATTATTTTGAGCAAGCTACTCAAACTTTGCATCGCATTACCAAAGATCATTCCTTTGTGCAGGAACTGGTAGATAGGGGCGTTATCAAAGATGAAGACGCCGAAAAACACCCTCGTAAAAATGAAATTTTACGTGCCTTGGGTACTCACCAAGAGGTTATCCCCGAAGTGGGGGCTTTGCCTATCTTGCCTGCTGATAACGACTTGCTCTTGCTCTGCTCCGATGGCTTGAATGGTATGATAAGCGACTTTCAAATTACTGAAATTATTACGGATAAAACGCTTAACATTCTGCAACGTACCCAAAAGCTCATAGAAAAAGCCAACGAAGCAGGTGGAACAGATAATATCACCGTCCAACTGATTCGCTTCTATGCCCAACAACGCTCTCAGGCTACTTTGCCGACAGGCACCTACAAGTCGGTGGTGCTTACCCAACTACCTTCGGAAAAAAAAATCTCCTCCAAACATTACATTTTGGGGGCAGTGATAGCTGTGGTAGCCTTGCTTGTAGGAGTTTGGGCTTTTCAGCATAGTGGTTCGGCTGAAAAAAAATCTGCGGATACTTTGCAAGCCAAGCCTACTCCCGATTACTCACAACGTAAATATCCAGCGGAAAGTAAGCAAGAAAACGAAGAAGATAGCAAATCCAAAGACTCTACCGAAAAGAAAAAAGATACAAAGCCGAAAGCTAACCCAACCGAAAAAGACGAGAAAAAGCAAGAGAAAAACGAAAAAACAGATAAAAAAACTACTGAAAGTCCTAAAAAAGATACTAAAACATCAGAAGCTAAGTCCAATACCCAAAAAACTAACCCAAAAAACAATCAGCAAAATAAGCCCAAAACTGAACAAAAATGAAAGGAAGAGTAGTTGGAGATTATGTAATAGATAGTTTAATTGGTAGAGGTGGAATGGGAAGTGTGTACAGGGGTTACCATCAAAATTCAAACAAAGAAGTTGCTATAAAATTGCTTGAACCTATTTTAGCTGATAATAAGCATTTTAGGGAGCGTTTTAGGCAAGAAGCTTTTGTTATGGAAAAATTGAATCATCCTAATATAGTAGCTTTTTATGACTACATTGAACAAGAGGAAGATGTATTTTTGGTAATGGAATATGTAGAGGGAATTACTTTGGATAAAATTATAGAAAAACAAGGAAAAATTTCAGAAGCACGTGCAAAAGAATTATTAGTTCAAATGTCTAATGCTCTTGCTTATGCTCATAGCCAAGGAATTATACATCGTGATATTAAACCCTCTAACTTTATCATCAATTTGGAAACAAATAAGTTAAAAGTTTTGGACTTTGGAATTGCTAAAATGTTAGGAGAAAATGCCCAACAACTTACTAAAACGGGCATCCAAATGGGTTCTATTCTTTTTATGAGCCCTGAACAAGTAAAGGCAGAAAAAGATATTACTCATAGAACAGACATATATTCTATGGGTTTTACTTATTACTTTATGCTTACAGGTACTCACCCTCTACAACACTACTCTTCAGAATATTCTATTTATGAGGCTATTGTTAGTAAAAATGTTATAGATTTTAATAAATTAAAAAACTTTTCAAAAGTTACTAATGAAATTATTCATAGGTGTTTGCAAAAAAATCCTAAAGAAAGGTTTGCTACAACACTTGAAATCATTTCTTTATTGAAGTCTGAAAAAGTAGAAGAAAATGTATCTGAAAAAAGTTTAGACTCAAGTAAAAAAAGAGTATTAAAAAAATGGATATTTTCTATTATGTTCATAACAACTCTACTAATGATAGTTTTTATTTTTTTACACAATTACAATTCAAGAGAACAGAAAAACAACTTCTCTTTACATATCCAAACTGCTATATATCCTAATGGTGGAGTAGATGGCTTCAAATCAGAAGTATTAAAAAATGTAAAATACCCTTCTAATAAAGTTCTAAGATGTAAAACATTAGTAAGTTTTGAAGTAGATGAATATGGTAATTTAAGCGATATTAAAATTATTCGTAGAAACCTTCTTGAATGTGATAAAGTTGTTATTGAAGCTGTTAGTAAAGCTAATAGCAAATGGATCCCTGCAAAAGATAGTATAACTGGAAAAACTATTAAAACAAGAAAGTACTTAAATATTGACTTATGATAACGAAAGGACGCGTAGTTGGTAAATACATTATTGATGATTTGATTGGAGAAGGTGGAATGGGGGCAGTCTATAAGGCTCATCATCAGAGCATAGATAGAAAAGCCGCTGTAAAGGTGCTTTCTCCGCAATTTTCTAAAAATCCCCAATTAAAAGAGCGTTTCAAGAACGAAGCCGCTACAATGGCTCGGCTCAATCATTCAGGCATCGTAACGCTTTACGACTATGTAGAGGAAGGAGAAGAGGCTTTTTTGATAATGGAATTTGCTGATGGTTTGGATTTGGATACCATTGTTAAAAGAAATGGCAAACTCCCCGAGCCGCTTGCTCAAGATTTGCTTCTACAAATGGCAGAGGCTTTGGCGTATGCTCATAGCCAAGGGGTAATTCATAGAGATATAAAGCCTTCCAATTTTATAGTAAATTCTGAAAACAAGGTAAAAGTCTTGGATTTTGGCATAGCCAAAATGTTGGACGAAGATGCCCGCCACCTTACCAAAACGGGTATGCGTATGGGCTCTATTTATTTTATGAGTCCCGAACAGGTGCGTGGTGATAAAGATATTACACATCGTACCGATATTTATTCCTTGGGGCTTACGTATTATGTAATGCTTACAGGCGAATATCCACTCGCTCACCATACTTCCGAATATGCCATATACGACGAAATTGTCAATAAAGATTTTATTGATTTTGGCAAATTGAAAGGTAAAATTTCTGATAGGTCTATTGAGCTTATACAAAAATGCGTAAAACGCAATCCTCAGGAACGTTTTGCAACAGCTCTTGAAATTGTAAAATTTTTGAAAGAAGGCAAAATAGATGCCCCTACCAATAAGCCTTTGAATATTCAGCCTAAAATAGAATCACAAGCCACGCCGCAAGAAAAGCCTGCTATCCAAGCACAAGAAAATCCCAAGCCTTTTCAGCACCCCAGCGTTATACCTGCACCGCCACCCAAAAAGGGAGGAGCTTTGAAATGGATTTTGGGAACTGTGGCTGTTTTATTGCTGGCGTATTTTCTTATTCCGCAGTTTCGCTATTTTGTTGATTACGAAATAGGTGGCTTATTTACCAAGAATTATTCTACCGAAGAAAAAAAGCAAGAGGAAACGATACAAGGAGAGAAAATGTATGTTACTGCAACGAATTTGAATTTACGAGATTACCCACAAACAGGTAGCGTTTTGGCTGTAATTCCTTATGCAAGCGAAGTGTATGTGATAGGCGAAAGCTCAGACCCCGATTGGGTGAAAATTCGTTATGGTGTGCAAGAGGGCTATGTGTATAGACATTACATTGCCGACCACCCTCGCCCTGTCTATAAAGTAGTAGCTTCACAAGCCTATTTTTACCAAGAAGCTAATTTTGATTTGCCAATGAATGCCTATGTAATTGCAGGACAATTTGTGCTTGCCGAAGAGGAACGCAATGGCTTCATTTACACAAATTTTCGTTATGGCGGAAAAGTTACCAGTGGTTGGATACATACAGGCGATTTGGAAAGAGTAAAGTAAAATATGTTTTCTTTCGGTATAGTTCATTTAGATATTGTTCCTGTGCGTGCCGAACCCAGCGATAAGGCAGAGCAGGTTTCGCAACTACGTTTTGGTGAAGTAGTAGAAGTTTTGGCTACCAGCGAAAACCAAAAATGGCTACATATTCAGAATTTTTTGGATAAATATATGGGGTGGGTAGATGTATTGCAGATAAAGCCTATCAGTGAGAATTTTTTTGAGCTTTACAAGCAAAATCTTTCAACTCACGCTGTTGTGAGCAGTATTCACGCCCAAGCCCTTGCACTTGACGAAAAAAAGAACTTTCTGAATACAACTTGGCTAAGCAAAGGAGCGATTTTACCTTTTTATCAAATCCGTAAAGATAAGGCTATCATCAAGCCACGAGATACCTACTTTTTTGAAATAGATAGCACGCTTTTTCGCTTTCGTGGAAAAGTGTATGAGAAACAAGAATATGCAAACCAAGAAGTTATCAGTCGGGCTTTGGCGTACCAAAATGCCCCTTACTTGTGGGGTGGAAAAAGTTTTTGGGGAATAGATTGTTCAGGCTTTGTGCAAGAAGTGTGGAAAACTTTGGGTGTTTTTTTGCCAAGAGATGCCTATCAGCAAGCAGAATTTGGTACAAAAATAGCATTTTCAGACCTAAAAACTGCTGATGTTGCGTTTTTTCAAAGAGAAAACAGAGTTATCCACACAGGGATTGTGTGGGTAAAAAATAAAGTTACCCACATTATACACGCAAGAGGGCGAGTGCGTGTGGATAAATTGGACGAAAAAGGTATTTTGGACGTTGAAACACACACCTACTCTCATTTCAATCACAGCTTTCGCCGAATAATTTAGAATATGAGGCTTCAAGCATAATTTTTGCTATTTTTCTCAAGAATTTGAGAGCATAGCTTCCTGAAACCTCAAAGGTTTCACAATTCTGATGTTTTTACTTTTTCACAAATATTATCTTGCCTCAAAGATTTACCTTTCATTTTTATCCATTAGGAATAATGGTAAAGATGAAAGAGAGTTGTTTTTTCTTTGGGTGCTTTTGTTGGTTTGCTTGCCGTTTTTTTCTTTTGCCCAAGAGCGTTGCAAAAAAGTAGCCCTTACCGATAAAATTACCGATACTCTCACCATTTTGCCCCATAGCTTTCGCTTCCAAACAACTGATAGCTCTTTGAAAATTGTTTTTGATTTTTCTAAAAACGAGGTTTCTTGGCAAAGCAAGCAACGCTACACCCCGCAAGATAGCATTTTGCTCTGTTACGAGGTATTGCCATTTTCTTTGAACAAAAAATTTCAAAAACGTCCTTCCATAGATACGCTATCGTTTTTTATTGTGCCGCTTGTACCTATTGAGCAACAAGGACTTATCAAAGAGCGTGAGGGCATTTTTACAACCGATAGCATACAGAAAACGGGGGCTATTTACAGAGGCATTGCTTTGGGAAATCAGCAAAGTGCCGTAACTAACTCCACACTCAACTTGCAATTAGAGGGCAAACTTAGCCCTGAAATTACTCTTAAAGCCCTCATCACCGACCAGCAAGTCCCTTTTCAGCCCGAAGGTAATACCCAACAAATTCAACAATTAGACCGAGTTTTGGTAGAACTGCAAAGCCCAACCACCACTCTGCAAGCAGGGGATATTGTTATGCAAAATCAACCTTCGGAGTTTTTGCGTTTTTACAAAAACGTGCAAGGTCTGCAATTGGAAAATAACCAAAAATATTCCGATAGCTCACAATCTAAAACCACCTTGGGTATAGCTCTCGCCAAAGGACGCTTCGCTTCTACGGCTATTGTGCCTCTTGAAGGTGTGCAAGGACCATATCGCTTGCGAGGGGCAAATAACGAACGCTTTATCGTAATTATTGCTAATAGCGAACAGGTATTTGTAGATGGACGTTTGCTTCGGCGAGGTTTTGATGCCGACTATATCATTGACTATAACCTGGCAGAAATTACTTTCAACCCCAATATCCTCATTACACAATACACACGCATACGCATAGATTACGAATACACTGAACGCAATTACAGCCGTACCAACCTGAAAGCCTCTCATAGCCACAAGTGGAAAAAAATAGAATTTTTTGGGCAATATTACGCTGAAACCGATAACCCTCGCAATCCTTTGACTATCAGGCTTACAGACGAGCAAAAACTCCAACTATCGCAAATTGGCGATAATTTGCAACAAGCCTTTATCAATACTGCCGACTCGGTAGCCTTCAATGCCAATGCTATTTTGTACGAAAAAAAAGATACCCTCACGGCTTCGGGCTTGTACGAAGGCGTTTTTGTGTATTCTCAAAACCCTCAAAAAGCCCATTGGCAGATCAATTTTACGGAAGTAGGAGCAAACAAAGGCAATTATGTCCTCAAAAATACTCTGCAAAATGGCAGAATTTTTCAGTGGGTAGAACCTATCGGTGGCGTTCCACAGGGGAATTTTGAACCCATTGCCCTTGTGCCTTTGCCCCAAAAAAGACAAATGATAAGCACGGGCGTTCATTTTACCCCTACCGAATACGAAAAAATCTCTGCCGAATTAGCCTTTTCGCAAAGAGATTTGAACCGATTTTCTCGTCTTGATGAGGAAGACAATAACGGCACTGCCTTCAAAATTTCTGCTGAGCAAAAAAATCGCTTTCATTGGGGCAAGTACCAATTGCAAAAAAAACTTTCTTATGAATACAACAGCCCTACGTTTTTACCGATTGACCGCTTCCGACCTATTGAGTTCAACCGCGATTGGAACTTAAATCTGGATACTTTGAGCGTACCCGACCAAAAAACTGAACACATTGCTCATTTAGAATTTAGTCTGCGAAAAGACGCTCAAAATTTTCTTAGCACCAAACATTTTTACCGCAACCGCAAGCAAAGCAACGAGGGTTTTCAGCATTATTTGAGCCTTTCCCAAAAAGTAGGCAGTTTTTTACTCAAAGGAGATTTTTTCAGCCTCAATGCCTTGCAACAAAACCAAAGTAACGCCGCTCAATGGCAGAGAGCTACTTTTGAGCTTGCCCGTCAAGGCAAAAAATGGCAAAAAGGATATGCTTTTAGTTTGGATAAAAACACACTTCGCAAAAGAGCCAATGACTCTATTTTTTTTACGGCTATGCACTTTGAAGAGCATAGAGTTTTCTTGCAAACTGCTGATAGTCTTGCTTCTCGCTTTCGTACCGAATACAGCTACCGCACTGATAACCAACCTGTTGCGGGGAAAATGCAACTTCGTACCATAGCTCAAACTTTTCAGAGTTTTTGGCAAAGTAAGCCTTCTGCCAAACAAAATTTCAAATTGCAGGCAACTTATCGGAATGTGCAGAATTTTATTCTTTCCAACCAAAATGAAGAAAACCTAATGGGACGTTTGGAGTGGCAACGCAGTTTTTGGCAAAAAAACATTCGCTCCGAACTCGTATGGCAGAATGTTTCGGCTCGTGAACTTAGACGAGAGTTCAGTTTTATTCAAGTGCCTACGGGGCAGGGTACGCATACGTGGCGAGATGATAACGGCAACGGCATTGCCGAACTCAATGAGTTTTACTTGGCTCTCAATCCTGATGAAAGACAATATGCTAAAATATTCACCCCTACCGATTCGTACCTCAAAGCCTTTTCCACCGACCTCAACTATCGGCTTAACCTGCAAATGCCAAACACTTGGTTCAATGAAAGAGGTTTCAAAAAAGTGCTTGCCCAATTTTCTTTGGTTGGTAGTGCGATTATTCGTCGAAAAACTACTGAAAGCGACTTTTTGAGGCGTGTTTTCCCTTTTTCACAAATTCAGAACGAAAATCTGCTTTCGGCACAAGAAAATATGCGTGCTGTGCTGTTTTTCAGGCGTGGCAACCCCGATTTGGGAGCAGATTTTAGCTTTACAAGTAACCAACAAAAACAACTGCTCACTAATGGATTTGAAACTCGCTTGCAACAAGAAAAAGGCTTTAACTTTCGTAAAAACTTGGGTAAAAAATGGAATTTGCAGTGGCAAAACAAACATATTGACCTTCGCAACGCTTCCGACTTCCTTTTGAATCGGAATTTTTGGGTAGAAACGTGGAACTTTCAGCCACAAATAGCTTATCAGCCTACGCCAAACTTACGAATTTCGGTAGCTAATTTGCAAAGTTTCAAGAGCAATCTTTTAGGCAATGAAAAAAACCATCAGCAGGAGTGGAGTGGTGAAATTCGTTGGAGCAAACCTGCTTCATTTGTGCTTTCGGCTCAAATTCGCTCGGTAGATATGAATTTTCGGGGCGAGACGCAGTCGCCTGTGGCTTATGAGATGCTTGAGGCTCTGCAAGTAGGTAAAAATTGGGTATGGACGGCTTCGTATCAGCAGAAGCTTGCCAGCGGCTTACAAATCAACATTTTGTATAATGGCAGAAAAATGCCCAATTCGGAGCGTATCGTACATTTTGGGCAAGTACAGGCAGGAGTTTTGTTCTGAAAAATTGCGTATTTGAAAAGATTTGCTTACACTTAAAACTTAAAAATGAAATAAAATCCTTGCTAATGGAAAACATAGTACAAATGCTCACAGAGCAAGAAACTCCTTCGCCGAGTTTTATTCAGAAACTTTTAGAATTTGATGTTTTTTCGTCAGAAGAATTATTGGAAAAAGCTGACGAAGGAACAATGGACCGAAAAGGAGAGATTGAGTTTGTGCATAGTCCGAGCCAAAGGCTGATAATGTATCTTATTCTTGCCAGTAGGCTTTCCAATGGAGAGAGTTTCAGTCATTTTCAAGACAAATTTATTTCGGCTATTGAGTGGGCTTTGGGATATATGAGCGAGAGACTGCTGGAAGTTCTTTTCTGTGCTTATGATTATTCCCCTATCAGAGAGAGTATTTGGGGAAGGGTCAATAGCTCTAAAATTACGTTTTGGGGGAGAACACTTTCTTTAGGAACCATAGTGCATAGCTTGGAAAACGTTTCTTTTTTTCCAAAAAATATGCAGGAAGAGTTAAAACAAGTCGTTGAGCAACTTGAAAAGGACTTGCAGAATACTGACGATAAGGATATATCAGTAGGCGAATTGGAGGAGGTAAAAGAGAAAATAGAGCGTATTCTACAAAAAGAGAATTATCCACTGCCGCCCAAACTTCCTGCCATTGGAACGTTTTTAGCAAAATATACGGGTAGATAGTTTTTTATGCAAAACTTGTTTATCAAAAAAATATGAGATTCAAGTTTATTGTCAACAATAATTAGTCGTCCCTTAAAAAGTCTCCAAGTTATTGTTAATCAAATAGATATAATCAAAAAATAGTGAAAAAATATGGTAC
>NZ_JBRCWE010000100.1:0-10980 GCF_053497555.1 Raineya sp.
AGTTTTCATAATTATTAGGTTTATTTTCTCTCCCTGCAAGCCCGTAAATGGTGATAATTGCAGGTGTAATTACACTAAGAAAAGTTGTTGCTTGCTCGGCGGTAAGTTTGCCTTTCCACATCAAACCCAAAGTAACCAGCACTACAAGACTGCTTATCACAATACCTACCAATGTAAGCACAAAATCTTTCCAAAAGTTTGAGAAACGAAAATTCATAGTTACAGTAGTTTAATGGTCTATACGTCTATCTTTCTGCAAAATCTTAATTTCAAGTTCTTGTATCATATCCCGGATTTCACGAATAAAGGCGCGAATTTCACGGATTTCCTCGTTTTGCTTTTGCTCTAATCTATCTACTCTGTTTTGCAAAGTGACAATATCTTTCTGTTGCTTTACGTTCTCAATCTTGATGAGAAAGTAAGCAGAAACAATTGCCACAATAAACTCAACCAATGCTCGTAAGTCTGCCATTAAGGTAATGTTGTTTTGAAAATCCGTATTTTGCCAATCCAGTTAATAGCTTGCATAACACTACTACCTACAAAAATTATGTTTATCAAATCCCCCCAATCCACAGGCAAGGTTGCCAAGTTTGTAGGTTTGCCCGTTATATCATTCCAATCATTGTTTATGCGTGTATAAGGCATATTTTTAAGAACTTAAAACAGGCATTTCTACAAGTGTGTATTTAATCACGCCAGTTACTAAAATTTGGTTTGGAGTAGGATTGTAAATATGCAAAAAAGCACTAAAAGACCCACTCCAAACATTGAAATTATCAAACTTATACCAATTTATACCATCATCTGTGTAAGCAAAACTATGCTCAATAATCGCGGCAGTATCAACAATTGTTTTACTTAATAAAAAATACCAATTAGATCCCCAACTACTTAAAACTTCTTGCACCGAAATTTCATATACAAAATTTCCATTTACCCACTTTCTTGGATAAACAATAGGAGAAAGCGAATAATCAGGTAAAATTCCTCCTCCTCCACTACCTCCTTTATTTATGTATCCCATACGTCTATCAGTAATGAAAAACTGCGTCAATTACATTCACTCCCGCAATAATAGATATTTCAGGGTAAGTTTTGCCGATGTACTCAAAGTTGTAGATAGTGTTTGGTGCAATATTGATACTGCTTGAACCTAACACAACAAGAATATCATTACTACTTTTATTGTAAATACTACCAAGCAAGAACCCAGCAGGTACGTTAATAATACCTGTTGCGTTTGGGAAACTTTCGGTATGTATGCTGTTATTCTGCATAGTCTATTACTTCAAAAACATTCATTTGTCCTCCTCCGTAACGACCTTGTGCCGTTGCCGTGTTGTTTTCATCAACTTTTACAATAATATCTGCATTATGCGTCCATTCTTGCGAACCTCTAAAATTGCCCTCTTTGGTTGCCTGCAATAGCCAAATAAAACTTGTGTTAGAATTTTGGTTTTTCATTTTTTCAGCTTTTTCAACCTCAATGTTTGCTCTATTTACGCTATCCACAAATACAAAATCGTATTGGCTTACATCATCAGGGCAAGAAGCTCTAAAAACAATATCCTTGTGTAAGTCTAAATCTTGCACTTTACGCACCAGCGTAGGCGAACCAAACTCCTCTGCACTTACGTACAAAACCTTACCGAAATTCCGTGAAAGGTAATCGGCAAACATTAGGCTTAAATAGGTTTTTCCTGTTTTGGGTAAGCCAAAAATAACCATACTGAAAGGCTTGGCGACATCACCCAAAAAATCTTTCCAAATACCCTCAAACCCCAAAGTTTCAATTTGAGTGTTTTGGAGCGTTTCAGCATCTATTTCTACACCCGCCAAAGTTTTACCGCAAGAGCAGATTTCCGAAAGTCCTGCAAGCTCATCGGCGTTTAGCTTAATTTCACCGCTATTTAGTTTCCCGAAAGCCCGCCTGACTTCTTTATAGTACATATCGTTTTGCTTGATGTAACCTTCTTTTAAGGCATTGCCAATTTTTTCAGCTAATTTTTTCATTTTAGCTTTGTCTTGCTTATCGCTACGAGCAAGGTTAAAATAGCTGTTTAGATAGGTTACCGAAAGCAATCGTTTTTCGCTACTTGCAATATCTTTAAGGTTTTCCATATCATTTTGAGAAACTGATATTTCTACATCGCCATTGCTTTGTGTGGCTTTTACAATTATTTCTTCAATGTCTTTCACTACTTCATAATAAGGCATTGAAGCTGTAATTTTTTTAAGCAAAAAGGCTTTTTTAATAGCCAAGAGCAAGTTTTCAAGAGCTTTTTTGGTTTTTCCCTTGCTACTCATAAGATTTACAAAACGCTTGATAATACGCACTTGCTCACTGATATTTAGGACGGCTTTGGGTTCTTTTTTGACTTTTGCCTTGTTTGCCTGCTGTTTGGTTTGTTTGCTTACAATAGCGGGCAATTTGTTTTGGCTTTGAGAAGAAGGTAAAGCAATTACTTTCCCACTGGGTTTTGTAGTTGTTTTTTTAGGTTGTTTTTTACTTTTAGAAACCACCGTAGGTAAATTGCTTTTAACTTCGGTTGTAGCCTTTTTTTGTTCTAATTCCGAAATTTTCTTTTTAAGTTTCTGTATTTCTTGTTGCTCCTTTGAACAATCTACTTTTTCCAAATCCTTAATATTTGCCCGCTCCATTTCTGCCTCTATCTCTGCAATTTGTTCAGAGAGCATTTTGGCAAGTTCATCATCGCCAATTTCTTTTGCACTTACTAATGCTTTTTTTAATTCTGCTATGTCTGCTTGCGAATATTTCATAGTTTTACAAGTTAATTTTGGCATTATTTTTGAGGTTCATTCTTTGTCGCTTGTTGATTGAGGCAGTGGCTCATTTGTAAAAGTCTTGCCGAGTACGGTTTCAAGGCTTCCAAGCGACATTTTCTTTTTTAAGTCAAAAGCAGATAGTAACCATTTCTTTTTTACACCAAAAAAGTTTGTTTGAATAATAATTCTAAAACTTTCGCTATCCAACACAATTTTTCCGTCAATAGATTTATCCGAATTAAATGTACCAAAGGCGAAAACAATAGGTATAAAGTCTTCTATTGCAAACCCAAGTGCTTCAATATCTGCTCCGTGTTTTTCAATAATATGTTTTAATCCATATCCTTCATTTTTTTCATTGTTTTCGCCCCAAACAATAGAAACATAACCAATATCATCTCTATACAAAGCATCAACAGCTTCCCCTTCTTTTACTTTCATTAAAAACTTTATAGCTTCTTTGGGTTTTCCCTTAAATTGCGTGTATTCTGACCCAAACAAACCAAACAAACTCATTTGCTTTTTTGCCTCCTGTTTTATGAAATCTCTCTGGCTTTCAAGCCTTAAAACTTCTTGTTCAGCTCGTTTGATAGCCACATCATAAGGCAAAAGTATTTCAAGAATACGTTTTATGTCTTCATCAGTAGGTTTACGATTGTATTGCTCTCTAAAACTTTGTAGTAACTCTTTCTTTTTGTTTTCTCTCTCTTCCTCTGCCTCTTTGAGAGCTTTACGTGCTTGGCGTAAATTTTCATCATAAGTAAGCTCAACCTGCGTCTTGCTTACAAAATTTTCCATATTCAAAGGTTCTGTAATTGGTGTATTAAACATTTCACGCTGTTTCCAACGCTTTTCTACTTCTGCAAAAAGACTGCTTTGGTTGTATTTAGTATAGCGGTTGTCCTTTACAAGATACTTATACAATTCGTTTTCGTGGTTATCTAAAAGCGGCAAGCGAGAGCGAATGTAACCTATCCAACTGGCTATACGTTTGAGCGTTTCAGTATTATCGCTATCATCAGCATTAGCCGTAAGCATTTGTAAGTCTTGTATAAGCTCTCCATTAAAATTTAAGTGTGAAAGGTTTAAGATGAAACTTGCGTTTTTGTCCTCATTTTGCCGTGCTTCTGCAATAATTTCTTTTTCAGGCACACCTTCGGAACGCAAATCTTGATAATACTTTGCTCTTTCTAAATAGCTTTCTTTGGTTGAAAGTGTATTTGATTTTTTGGCAATTTTTTGAGCCTCTGCAAGCGTACCTTCAAAAATTTTAGCAGGTATCGTATTAAATTGAGCATACCCCATAGCTGAAAGCCTTTTGAAAGCCTCCAAACGACTATGCCCACTCAAAACGTAATATTTGCCGTTTTCAGGCTTAATCCATAGGGTTATAGGGTCAAAATTTTGCCAAACAAATTTGCCATTTTGTACATCTGAAATAATATTATTCACGCTTCTTTCGCTGTACTCTTTTGAGCGTTGCTGAAATAGATTTGTGTCTGTAAAAATGTCAGTAATAGGAATTCGTACAACATCATACCCCCCTTGCTTCGTTCCTTCTTGTTCTTGCTTTTTATCTTGCTGTTTTTGTAGCAAATACAAACCTTTCAATACCTGCAAAGCAATCTCTTTCCGCCTGCCAGTAGCGTATTTAGCAAGTGTTTCGTAGGCTTGTATTTTTTTTGAAAGTATGTCTATTTCTCCCAACATTGTTTTGGCATATTTTTTGCTGTTTATTTTGAAGGGAAAGCCAAGTTCTAAGGTAGTGTAATTGGGTGCTTCCTGCTTAGAGGAGGTCAAAGCCCTTGCCTCAACGTAGAATCAATATGTGAGCTTGCCTGTATCATCACTAACTACATCTGAAATAGCGTTTCCGATAACCATACCGATAAAACCGCCTAAAAGCGTATAATAAAAGGTATCTTTCTTGCGGGCTTTGGCAATTTCGTATCCTGCTATTGTGCCTGCAATAGCACCCAAATTTGCTCCATATCTTTGCAAAAACCTTTTCACTGCTTTTCACCTAATTTGTAGATACCGTACAAAGCCAATCCTCCTAAAATTCCAAAGCCTAAACCTTTCAAAAGTAACCTTCGCCTTGCCCTTTTCCTTGCCCTTTCGTCTATAAGCGTATAGCTGAAAATATCACCATACAAACCTTGATGTTTTTGGCAAAGCAAATCAAACTCTGCAAAATCATTGTAGCTTGCAAAAACTTGGCAACCCGCACTCCATTGTCCTATATCAATACTTTTTTGGTCTTTTCTTGCTCCTACGTGTATATTGATACCATACAAACCTGTTGTTTCCCTGCCGTTGTAAAAATCAAGTATTGCGTCTCGGTTGTAATCCCTAAAAATGGTTAAGGGTTTTATTTGCACAATTTCGTAAGGATACGGCAAGCGTGCTGTATAGCGTCTTTGAAAACTATGCAAATATTGTCCTTCTTTCAATATTGCACTCCCCAAAGCCTCCACCTCGGCACTTATGGCGTTTTTTAGCCAATAAGTGCCTGGGTCTGTTGTAGCTTGATATTTTTTAAGTTGCCAATTCAGCCGTTCATCTTTCCAAAATACCACAATCAAATCGTCAAATTTGCCTGCTTGGGTGTTTTCGCTCCTTACACCCCAAATATTGAGTTCATAAGGACGCTTGAAAATTACCCATTTATTGCGTTTGGCAATATTTAAGAGTTGTTGTAGCATTAAACAGACAAAGGAATTTGAGCCGTTTCAAAATACTTTTTCTGCTTGTCGGTTAGCCTTTCGGCTGTTATTTTTCCTTCTTGCATTTCTTTGAGTGTTTTACGCAAATTGCGTAATTGCAAGTAGTTCAGCTTTTTCAAGTTTTCTTTGGCTTTGGTTTTGTCAGCTTCTACAAGCCTTGCGTTGTTTGCCTTTTCTTGGTCAGAAATAATCCCATCAATTTCTTTATTTTTGAGGTATCTGTACCCAAAATAAGCACCAACACCCAAAAACACCAAACCAACACCTGCACCAATCAAAACACCAGAAGCTACACCATTCAAGTTTTCAGTACCCGATAAGCCTTTTTTAGCTTTTGTTTTTTTAGGAGTGCCTTTTAAGCCCGCTTTTGATTTGTCATAAACACCCTTTTCTTGCATTTTCTTAAACATTGCTTTGCAAGCACGGGGTTGAGGTTTAGATTTACAACTTTTTGCCATATCAATAAAATTTTAGTTTGAGACCTTTTTGTACTTGTAAATTATGTAAGATGTAACTGAAATTATTGCAACAATAGCAATTGTGGTTAAAATTTTAGGCTTATTTCGCAAGAAAGCAGAGTTTTTTACTTTTTGTCCTTCTAACTTTCTTAAAATATACATTACCCTATTTTCAAGCGTTTGTCCGTAATAAGGACTACCATTTAGCCTTGTACCAAATTCTTTGTATTTACCAAGTGCTAAATCATCAAAAGGTTTTTTGAGCAATCTTTCGTCTGAAAATAGCACCCTTATAGCCCCAAAAGCAACTTTATCTTGCTTAAAAAGTGCGTCCAATTCTGCATCGCTAAAAGCATCAAGAGCCAAGCCCAGGCTGTCAAAAACGATGCGATAATTGCTTTCCCAAGTAATTTGTAAATAGCCACGTCCTCTGTAACGATAGCCGTAAGGTTTTTGAGCAAAGTATTCAGCCGTTCCATATTCGCTAATACTTTCAAAACGTCCCCCAGTTTCCTGATAGACTGCACAAAAAACGGCGATAAACTCTGCCAAAGAAAGAGAGCGAGGAGACCAAAGGGAAATATTGTTTGCAAAATGTTCATAACCCGATACATTTATTTTTGCAGGAAACAAAGCAGGGTTGGAGGGGTGTATTACTTCATTAAAAAAGGTCGCAAAACCCGCATTACCTACCCAAAAATTTCCTTTTACTTTCATATTTATCTTACAAATACCCTTGCAATGTATCCGCTAAAAGCATTTCAAGTTCAGCTATATCTGTACCCGAAAGTCCTAATTTTTTCTTTTCTGCTTCTATTTCTTTTTCTCTTTGTACTACAATTTGTGTTAAGCGTGCTATCTCTGCAAAATTGTCAAATGTTGGAACTTTTTTAAGTTCTTCTATGCGTCTTTTATCTCTTTCTTGCAAGCGAATAAGTCCGTCCAGCCAAGTTCTATCAATGGTTTGACTTACAACTTCTTGTTTGCTTTGTCCTCGCATTATCATATTGTATGTTTGCTCGGAAATTTCCGTTACATTCAGATTTGGAAAATGTTTGCGTAAAGCCTGTAAAGTTGCATTTCCAAATTTGCCGTCTGTAACCAATTTTTCGCCATAAAACCTGTTAAGGGCTTCTTGCAAGTTTTTAACCTCTTGGCTAAAATTGTAAGGCGGTGCCGATTGATAACGCAAAGGAAATTTTCCCGAAACGTTTTGACTTTGACTTGTATTCTGTGGCAAAGCTACTACTTGTGTTTGTGGTTTAGTTTGAACCTCTTGGCTTGTGTTTGTAGTATCAAACTTGCCTAAACTATGTTTGGCAAAGGCTTTTTTTACTCCTGTGTATTTGTAAAGCAAATACAGAAGCGAAACACCTATTACCGCACCACCAGCCCACACAAGACCTGTGTTTTTTTCGTAAAATGTTTGCCAAGATGTTTTTTGCTTTGCCATAAAACCAAGTTTTATCCACGTATCAGTTTTGCTGTAATAGAGTGTTCTACTCCGTCTAATATTCCTTCAAACCCCTTCATATTGGCTTGCTTCAAAATACGCACAAAGTCCTCTTGGCTTATACTATCTTTGCCGAAACGCTCTCTTGTTATGCGTAAAGTAACATCACCAAAATACCCTGTTGCGTTATTTATACCATAGCCAAGTTTTCGGTAGGCTTGCTGTAAGGCTTTTACTCGTAACCCGCCTTGCCCTTTACGTAAAGGAAATTCATCTCTTTGGGCAGTAACTCCCCCCCAGTACCTATCCTCTGTAATAGGTGGAATAACTACATCTTGCTGTTGCTGTTGTGGTTGAGTAGGCTGTTCTGCGGGTTGCTGTGGTTGTTGTGGTACTTGCGGTTGAGAAACTACGCTTGCACCCCCAGCATTACCTTGTTCAAGTTTAATAACAATAGGTTCTCGGGTCGTGTCGTCTTTTTCCGTTTTTTGAACCAAACTATCTACATATTTCTTGGCTATCCAGAAAGTTCCGCCTATGGCTACTATACCCAAAGCATACAAAACTATTCGCTCAGGAGTTACCATAATCCCTTGTTGCACTTTGGGTGTTTCGCCCAATGCTTTTTTGCGTTTTCTTTTATTTTTACTTTTAACTACTGCTTGCATAAAAAATAAAGTTTGAGATTTATTTTAATGATTTTGCATAACTTTCAAGGTATTTTCCGCAATTTTGCCCATTTCTAAACCCAAAGCGTACATTCCACTCGTCCCAAATATCCTCCCAAAAATTGCCGTATTTCTGTTCGTATTTTTGTTTTACTTTTTCAAAAAATTGCTTATCCGTAATTTTTTCAAAGAGTTCGCCAAGTTTTATACAACTATCTTTTGCAAAAAAATTAAAATCTATTCCTTCTACAATTTTATGTATTTCATCGGCGTACTCTTCTGCTTTCTTGTCGTAATCGGGAAGACCTATTGGCTTTTGATTTCTGCCAATACGTTCAGGCTTCAGCTCAACTATATCTCTTATAGTTTGCAATTCGTTTTGGTCTAAAAATCTTGCAAGCTCTTCATTCAAATTCTTTCCTGTCAGTTTTCTGTAAGTATCTATTAGTGTATTGTAGTCTTCTTTCGTTTTTATGTATTTTTTGATAGTTTCAATTACAAGCTGTTCGTCGCTATCAAGATACCAGGGCTTTTCGGCTTCTTCGGCAATGATTTTAGCAACTGCCTCCAAACTGCCTTCTATATGCGTTTTTTCCTCCACTTTGCGAATTTGCCTCTCCCGCTTGCTTTGTTTTAGTTTTCTTGCTACATACCAAACACCGAAACCGACTGCAACCAGTAAAGCACCACCACCAATGACAAGCCATTTGAGCTGTCCTGTTTCTATGCTTTTACCTACCCAGCCTTTTTCGTTTTTACGTAATTTTGCCATTATCTTGCAAATTTTGTAGCAAACTTCACGATACTTGGATTATTATTAACCATTTGAGCAAGTTTTTTGAGGTCTTTCAAATCAATTTTTGCAAGAGCCTCAATTACTTCATCTTCCAGCATACTGATTTTTTCAAGCACTTGCTTTTTCTTTTCGCTTGTGGTAAATATTGTGTACATAGTTGCAATGATTTTAAGCATTCAATATCTCTAATATTTGTCCGATTTTATCTTGTTTTTTGGCAAGTTCAAAAGCTATTTCAAAAATAACCCTTGTCTTTTCACCTGCTTGCCCTTGAAGCCTTTTAGCTGTATCCAAAAGCATTTCTTCCTCTTCTGTAAGTTCATTTTCTTGCTCATTTCCATTTTCTTGCTCTTGTGGCAAAAGCCCACTCAATACTTCTACTACTTTTGGTTGTTGTGCAATCATCGGCAAAGCATTTTGTACGCCAAGCATAATTTTATCGGCAAAATTGGCTTGCCTTTGTAGTGGTCTTATTTGTGCCTCTAATTCGTCTATGCTTTTTTCATACTCTTTGATAGTTTCTTGAAGTTGCGTGTTTTTTTCTTTAAGATTTTCATTTTCTTGTTTTAGGCTTGTAATTTCAAATTCAAGTTTTATTTTTTGCAATTCTGTATCTAATTTTGCCTCAAAGTCATTTTTTTGAGGCAAGCCCTGCATAGTTTCTGTTTTTTCGGAACGCAAATGAAAATCTTGTGATTTGTTGCTTCTTGAGCTTGTATAAACCCTGACAAGTAAATCGGTTTTGCTGGTATGTTTTAGGTTGATAAGTTCTCGTTCAAGTTCTGATAAAGATTTTATCCGTCCCGAAATTGCAATTTCCTCCTCTTTGCCTTCATCATTTTTCGCTTTTTGAAAAATTTGGCAAGTAGTTTCTTTTGATTTTATATTCTTTAAGTCTTGCAAAAAAGACCTAACTCCATTTTCATTCAGAAGGTATGTTTGCATAGGCTTTTACTTTGGTTATTTCGTTGTCTTGATTTGTAACTAATTCAATGGTAGTGCTTTGCGGTTTTTCTTTTGTTTTACTTTCTCGCTCCAAAATCGTAAGCAAGTATCCTCTTGCGGTTTTGCTTGGGTTTGTTGAAAGAAACTCAAAATAACCCGTATTGATTGTAAAAATCTGATTAGGTGCAGTGTGGTTGAACTCAATAATTTCGCTATCGCTAAAATAACCCGTAGGAGTACCTAAACTTTGATGTTCCTGTACAATAAAATACTCGTCATCATTGAAATAGCTGTCTTGGGTTACCTCGTGATAACGAAGCTCGTGTTTTGTACAACACTGCTTGTTTAATATGTTATTAACCAACGCCTCCAACATCTTTGTATACAATTTTTTGCAAAAGCAATTGGAAAAATGCCGTTCCTGAAATAATGTTTATATCGGCAAGGGCTGTTCCAGACACGTATTCGCCTTTATTGAGTTTTACAATACCAATCTTTTTTATTGCAGAGGTTGCTATAAAAAATCGCTCTGTAATAGTTCCGTGAGGCTGATACATTGAAGTAGCAAAACAATTGACTGCATTTAAGTTGAAAGCCAAAGTTTCTTGCCTTCTAAAAAAATAATGCCTTACATTGTTTTTGATACGCACTGCAACACGAGTACGGCAATTACCTTGTATTGGCACAAACTGATACCAACCCTCTTCTTCTATTTTGAAACTAAACTTAAATTGCCTAATGCCTGTAAAAGGAGCTACTTCATAGGCTTTCGCTATGACAAATGTTTTTTCAACGGCTCTTTTTTCTTTGGCTCTGGCTTTCATCGGTCTAAAATCAAAAAGATTTGTACTCTGCGGGCGGTTGCTATCAAATCTCTAATTTTTATTTTTACCTCTTTCAAATCCATATTAGTTATTTCACAAGGCATATAATCTACATCAAAACCTTGCAAAATTCCTGAAAAAAGTCCCTTTGGCAACAAATCCACACTTTTTCCGTCAAAAGTTGCTTCTTCAATTGTAGAGGGTTCTCGGTAAAATTCGCTTACCACGCCTATTCCAACTATTCTGCTCCAACCTTTGTCAATCCGTATAGAGCTTTCTACTTCCTCGTTAGGAATACCTGTAAAAGTAAAGTTTAAGGC
>NZ_JBRCWE010000101.1:0-40611 GCF_053497555.1 Raineya sp.
GGGGTGGAGTTTGAGGGATTCGAACCCCCGACCCTCTGCTTGTAAGGCAGATGCTCTGAACCAGCTGAGCTAAAACTCCTTTGTTTTTGTTTGGGACTGCAAAGGTTTCACTTTTTTTTCTAAGTTCCAAATTTTTTTCAAAAATTTTTTTAATATTTTTTGTATATTCTTGGAAATCAGACTACCAACGAATAAGAGCAGAAGCCCAAGTAAATCCACTACCGAATGCCGCAAGACACACCAAATCCCCTGCTTTGATGCGTCCTTGCTCATAAGCCTCGCAAAGGGCTATGGGAATAGACGCCGCCGTAGTATTGCCGTATTTATGGATATTACTTACAATTTTTTCATCAGGCAAGTTCATTACTTGCTGAATGTACTTGGTGATGCGTAAATTGGCTTGATGTGGCACTACTAAATCCAAATCAGCTTCGGTATAGCCGTTGGCTTGCAGAGCCTCGCGAATCACTTCGGGGAAACGTTGAACAGCGTGCTTGAAAACAGCCTGTCCCTGCATAAAAGGCAGATGTTTGCCTTCTTCCACCATAGTAGCCCAAATGCGTTGTTTAAGCCTTCCGCCGGGGTGTTCAAGCATCAAATCTTCTGCGTACGCTCCTTGCGAGTGCAAATGTGTAGAAAGTATGCGGCTTTCGGGCTGGGTAGTTGCTTGCAATACTGCCGCTCCTGCTCCGTCTCCGAAAAGCACCGCAAAATTTCGGTTACGAGTGCTTAGCTCTAAAATATTGGACTGAATTTCCGAACCAACTACCAAAACATTTTTATACATTCCTGTTTTGATATACTGGTCGGCGATAGAAAGCCCATAAATAAAACCCGAACATTGAGCCCTGACATCAATAGCCCCAATTTCCCGAAAAGGCAATAACCTCTGCAAAAGTACGCCTGAACCGGGAAAATTGTAATCGGGACTCAAAGTAGCTAGTACAATCAAATCTATATCTTGGGCTTGCAGACCTGCTCTTTGTAGGGCTATTTTAGAGGCTTCTGCCGCCATTGTGGCAGTGGTATCTTTCCCCTCTGTAAAAAAACGCCTTTCTTGAATACCCGAACGCTCTATAATCCATTCGTTAGAAGTATCCATCAGTTTTTCTAAATCAAAGTTCGTAACAACATTTTCAGGTACATAGTATCCTAAACCTGCAATTTTGGAATAATACATAAAAATTTTTGCGTTGAAAATGATAAAGGGGCAAAACTAACAAATTCTTTGAAAAATTATACCAAATATTTGAAAAGTTCTACATTAAATTTTTGTGAAAATATTGTGGATTTTATTTGGCTCTTTCTAATTCGCTTTTTTTCTTGTATTTTTGCATAAAAATCTTTGGCAATGGTAAAAATTGGAAAAATAGAGTTAGGAGAATTTCCTTTGCTTTTAGCCCCGATGGAAGACGTTTCCGACCCTCCTTTTCGGGCTGTATGCAAAGCAGGTGGGGCAGATTTGATGTACACCGAGTTTATTTCTTCCGAAGGATTGATACGAGATGCCGTAAAAAGCAAGCAGAAATTAGATATTTTTGAATACGAACGCCCTATCGGCATACAACTATTTGGCTCTGATATTGAAACAATGCGAATTTCTGCAGAAATAGCCACCCAAGTTAGCCCTGACTTAATAGATATTAACTATGGTTGCCCAGTGAAACAAGTAGCTTGCAAAGGGGCAGGAGCAGCACTATTGCAGGATATTCCTAAAATGGTCAGAATGACAGAAGCTGTGGTAAAGGCTACTCACTTGCCCGTAACCGTCAAGACACGCTTAGGCTGGGACGAAAACAGCAAAAATATTGAAGAAGTTGCCGAAAGGTTACAAGATATTGGTATTCAAGCTCTTACTATACACGGCAGAACACGTGTGCAAATGTATAAAGGTGAAGCAGATTGGATGCTCATCGGCAGGGTAAAAGAAAATCCACGTATCAAAATTCCTATTTTTGGAAATGGTGATATTGATAGCCCTCAAAAAGCCCTCGCCTATAAAAATCGTTATGGTATAGATGGTATTATGATAGGCAGAGCCGCAATTGGTTATCCTTGGATTTTCCGAGAAATCAAGTATTTCTTACAAACAGGTGAGCTACTACCTCCGCCAACTATTGAGGAGCGTATAGAAGCCTGTCAGAAACATTTGCAGTTTTCAGTAAAATGGAAGGGAGAACGCTTGGGCATTTTGGAAATGCGTAGGCATTACGCAAGCTATTTTAAGGGCTTTGAAAATTTCAAATCGTTTAGAATGAGATTGGTAGAAGCCGTTACAGAAGCCGAAATCATACAAATTCTTGGTGAGGTAGAACAATTTTATACAGCATTTGTATAACAAAAACCCTCATTTTTACGTTATTACAAAAAAGATAAAATACATTCAAATATTACACCACGCTCATAATTTTATTTTGTGGCAAGGTATTTGAATAAGTTTTATCGGTAAGTTTTAGTAAAAGTTTAAAGATACGAAAAAAGCAAATCTTCATAAGGTTTGCTTTTTTGCTATCAAAACTTGTAAAGTTTTCATAAAAATTTGTATTTTGGGCAAAATTATTCGGGTATGTTAGAGCAGGAAATAGAAATCAGCGAAATTCGTCTGATAACCGATTTAATACGGCAAAAGTACGATTACGATTTCACGAATTATGCAATGTCTTCGTTCAAAAGAAGAGTAGCAAGAGTGCTGGAAGTCTATAAGATGGATAGCGTAGCTACGTTGGTTCGCCGTTTAGATGCAGATGCTAAATTTTTCAAGGAGTTTCTGACTGAAATTACGGTGAATGTTACGGAGATGTTTCGCGACCCTACGTGCTGGATAGCTATACGCGATCAGATTATTCCTCATATCTTGCAAAACAATAATCGCTTTTCTATATGGCACGCAGGTTGCTCATCAGGAGAAGAGGTCTATTCTATGGCAATTTTGCTTGAAGAAATGGGAATTTTGGATAATGTCCGCATTGTAGCTACCGATATAGACCACGTAATTTTGGATAAAGCTCGCGAGGCTCGTTATCACCTCAAAAATATGGAGGTAAATAAGAAAAATTACGCCGCCTTTGGCGGAAAGTTTTCTTTGGAAAAATACTACCGCGAAGAAAACGGCAAAGCCGTAATGGACAAAAATCTTGTAAGAAATGTAGAGTTTCGTGAGCAAAATTTAGTTACAGGAACACCTTTCAGTAAGTTTGACCTTATCCTTTGCCGAAATGTAATGATTTATTTCAACCAAACGCTGCAAAATCAGGTCTTGAAGTTATTTCACGAAAGTTTGTTCAAATACGGCTATCTGGTGATAGGTTCAAAAGAATCTTTGATTTGGTGCGAATTGGCAAATAAATTTATCGTGGTAAATAACGAGGATAAAATCTACAAAAAAATTAGAGATTAGCAGAATGGCAGTTGTTTTGGAAAAAAATAAATACAATCTGCATAATCAGTACAAAGCGATTGTAATAGGTGGCTCGGCAGGGAGTTTTCAGGTGATAAGCAAGATTTTGCAACATTTGCCCGAAGATTTCCAAGTTCCTATTATTATGTGTTTGCACAGGCTCAAAGATGTACGCAATGGTTTCGCCGAAGCACTTAATATCAAAAGTAGCAAAATTATCACAGAACCCGAAGATAAAGAGCATATCCGCAAGGGCTGTATTTATCTTGCCCCTGCCAATTATCATTTGGGCGTAGAATTAGGCAATACTTTTACGCTTTCTACCGAAGAAATGGTCAATAACTCTCGCCCCGCAATTGATATTACTTTTGCAACGGCTTCTTATGTTTTTCGTAATAAACTTATTGGCATTTTGCTTTCAGGGGCAAATCGTGATGGCGGACTTGGAATGAAGCGAATCAGCGAAAGAGGTGGGCTTACCATTGTCCAAGAACCCAAAGAATGCCTCATTGATACAATGCCCAATGCCGCTTTGGAGCTTGCCCCGCAGATAGACCACATTCTTACTACCGACGAAATTATTGATATGCTTCTGCAATTGCACAAATTGTATGTTGCACAAGTCTGAAAATCTACCCGCAAATCATTTTTTTCACTCGGTTTTCGTGCCTACCTCCTTCAAAATCAGTTTTCAAGAATGTTTCTACCATTTTTAGAGCTTCGTCTGTACTTACAAAACGAGCAGGCAAGCAGATAATGTTAGCATCGTTGTGCAAGCGAGCCAATCGGGCAATTTCTTCGTTCCAGCATAGAGCGGCACGAATTTGGGCGTGTTTGTTGGCGGTCATTGCTACTCCATTGCCACTGCCACAAATCAGGATACCTCTTTTACATTCGCCATTTTCTACGGCAAGAGCAACAGGGTGAGCAAAATCAGGATAATCTACCGATTCGGCACTATGCGTGCCAAAATCTTTTACTTGAAAGCCTTTTTGTAAAAGCCATTCTTTTACAGATTCTTTATACGCAAAACCTGCGTGGTCTGCACCAATAGCTATGAGCATATTATTTTTATTTTTTGCGTAAAATTAGTGATTTTGACGAAACCCAAAATCAATATTTGGGCTTTCCAACTTTTTTCCTAATTTTGATGTTATTCCAAAAAAGTTTTTATGAAAACACGATTGGTCTGGTTTGCGTGCTTTTTTATCATTGAGAGCTTGCAAGCTCAAAATTTCACTTTTACCCAAAAAACTCTACATCAAATACAAGGGGGAAATTTTGAAAATGCTTGGGCTGGGGGCTTAAATTCGCCTCAAATATCACCCATAGACCTCAACCAAGACGGCACAGACGACCTTTTTATCTACGATAGAGCCAATCAAAAAATTTACACTTTTCTTGCCCGCCCCGCTGAAAAAAAATATCGCTACACCCCCGAATATGAAAAATTTTTCCCCGATTTTGAGGACGCAGGTTGGGTGCTTCTGCACGACTACAACTTTGACGGCAAAAAAGATATTTTCGCAGGCTATAATTTTGGCGTACAAGCCTACCTCAATGTTTCTGCCTATCAGCCTACTTTTCAAAAAACCTATGACCTACTAATGACCGAAAGCAGTAATATTGCTTTCCCTTACAATTTGGCTATTTTTTCAACGGATATTCCTGCCTTCTATGATGTAGATAACGACGGCGACCTTGATGCTCTTTTCCTTGATTTCCATAACGGACTTATCGAACTGCACCTGAACCGAAGCAAAGAACGCTACGGTAATGCAAATTTTTTAGAATTTGAGCGTATCAACTACTGCTGGGGTGATTTTCTTATCAATGAACTTAACTGCGATGATATTGTTTTTGATGTGGCTTGTCCTTTCAATAATTTACGCACCTCTGATGGCAGACAAAAGGTTTTGCATACAGGTTCGGCTGTTTTGCTTGCCGATTTAAATAACGACAACTTGCTGGATATAATGCTTTCGGGGGTGAGTTGTGATAAAACCTATGTAATGCTCAATCAGGGCACTAACAAAGGGGCTATTTTTCGTAGCTTTACCACAAACTTCCCTCATAACAAACCCATTGATATTGCTATTTTCGCCGCTTTGTATAGTTTTGATGTAACCTTTGACGGCAAAAAAGACCTTATGGTTTGCTCCAATCTCAAAGAAGACGAAAACGGCAATGCCGATTTTGCAAATTCCGTGTGGCTCTATGAAAATAAAAACACCAATAGCCTTCCCGATTGGCATTTCGTTCAAAAAAACTTTTTGCAAAATACAATGCTTGATGTAGGGCAAGATTCTGCTCCTGCTTTTATAGACTACGATGGCGACGGTGATTTGGATATGTTTGTAGGTAATAGCTTTTACACTGCCACTACTATTCCCGCTTCTAAACAGAAATTTGCGACTATTCACTTTTATCGCAATCAGGGTACGCTCGAGAAAGCTAATTTTGTATTAGAAGACGCTGATTTTCTCTCCCTTTCCCAAAAAAAGTTTATCCAAATTGTACCGCAATGGGTAGATATTAACCAAGATGCCAGTTTGGATTTAGTTTTTTCGGCTTTGGAAAGCGAAACACAGAAAAATATTGTGTATTTTTTGCCTAACCAAGCTCCGCGTAACAATGCCGTTCAACTCAACGAAAATTTTATTCCTTTCCCTTTGGCAATTGAACGAGGTGATAAGATTTACTTTTACGATATAGAACAAGACGGCGACCTTGATGTTATCCTTGCCAAGCCACTTGGCAATTTGGTTTTTGTAGAAAATTGGAAAGGCAACTTTATTGAAAGGAATAAAAATTTCTTGCAAACTACCATTTCTGCCACAGCTCGCAATCCGAGCATAAGCATTGCCGATTTTGACCAAGACGGCAAAGATGATTTAGCTCTTGCCACCGATGAAGGCAAACTTAAATTCCTAAGCAATCTGCGAGAAATCTATCAAAATAGCAGTGTAAATTGGCAAAATTTGTTTTTAGAAACAGAATTGAGCAGTAAAAGGTGGGGAAAAAACCTTATTCTTGCAAGTGCCGACCTCAATGCGGATAGAAAACCTGATGTAATCATTGGCTCTTTGGCGGGCGGCGTGCAAATTCTACAAAACGAAAACCCCAATGCAGTTTCTACCACTGAACCAGCCTTTTGGCTGATGCCTAATCCTGCGAAAAAATATGTGTATATCCGCACTACGCAAGCAGGCGAAGTGGTGTTTTTCAATAGTATAGGGCAAAAAATAGCCGAAAGTAAAGTTTCTGCTATTGCCCAAGAAGTGGCTTTCAGAGTAGAAAATTGGGCAAATGGCATATATTTTGTGCATTTTATTCCGCAATCGGGCGAGAAAAAAATTGCAAAATTTTTGAAATTTGACTAAATTGCTTGTTACCTTTTAGAGCAGAAAGCGAATATATGTAAAACCTCGCTATTCTGAAACGATGTCTAAACTTTGGAAAATATGAAAATCTTTCGCTCTATTATTCTTTTACTCCTTTTGCTTACAAGTTTTAGCAAGGCTTGGGCTACACACTTGCAAGCAGGACAAATTACGCTTACACGTTTAGACCCTATTTCGCTTACCTATCGCATTACACTGATAGTGTATCGGGATAAAGTGAATTTTTTTGGCACCGGAGCTACTGCAGAGCTTTCGGAAACAGCTACTATTGTTATTTATGGTGCGAGCAACCAAGTTATTGCAAGACTTGAAAACGTACCCCTTGTGAATTTAGACGCCAGCGACCCCAATGTTGATGTAGGCAGATACGAAACTACTTACACTTTTCCCGGACAAGGTTCTTTCAAGGTGGCTTTTTCAGAAAGTTTTCGGAATGCTTGTGTGGTAAATATGCTTTCTCCCGACCAAACAGATTTGTATGTAGAAACACAAATCGTTATCAATCAGTTTTTGGGCATAAATAATTCGCCTGTACTTCTTTCTCGCCCCGTGGATTTTGCAGGTTTAGGGCAAAAATTTTTACATAATCCCGGTGCCTACGACCCCGATGGCGATAGTCTTGCTTTTAAGCTCGTAACCCCTCAGAGTGGCTTAAATACCAATGTTAGAGGCTACCGAGACCCCAGCAACTTTTTAGGACCTGCCGAAGCGGGCGGACCGGGTTCTTTTGGCATCAGTGCTACACAAGGCACCGTAACTTGGGACACGCCCAACACGATTGGCTGTTTTAATATTGCTATTCGGGTAGAAGAATGGCGTAGAACCCCTAATGGCAATTACATATTTTTGGGCTATGTAATTCGCGATATGCAAATTATTGTTCGCAATTCCAACAATCGTCGTCCTATTGTGAATGTTCCTAACAATATTTGCATTGCCGCCAACGAAAACCTTACCGCCCAAATTACCGCTTCCGACCCCGACGGGCATTGTATGCGTTACGAATTTACAGGGCAAATGTTTGATGCTTCTGCTCCCAATCCTAAACCTTTCATTACTTTCAGCGGTGGGAACTACGTGAATCAGTGCTTGGTAACCCCTGCCGCTGTTACTTTCAACTGGAACCCTTCTTGTACATACATACGCGAAAGACCTTATCAAGTCATTGTGAAAGTTACAGATAACCCGCCCCCTACCTTACAACCTGCTTTGGTAGATATAAAAGTTTGGGAAATTACGGTAGTAGGTCCCAAACCGCAGAATTTGCTGGCTACCGTAGATAATGTAAATGATTTCATCAATCTAACTTGGTCTCCTTATGTATGTGCTTCGCAGGCACAAGAAATCATCATTTGGCGAAGAGAGGGCTGTCCGACAAATAACCCTGCTGTTTGTGATGTAGGTGCCCCCGATGGGCAAGGTTATTACGAAATAGGCAGAGTACCCGCAACAGCAACCTCTTTTACCGACCGCACCGCCCGAATTGGTGTGGTGTATTCATACCGAATTTCGGTGGTATTTCCTCGCCCCAAAGGTGGTGAAAGTTATGCTTCTGATGAAGTTTGTACTTCACTTGCCGTTGATGTTCCCATTTTTACCAAAGTTGATGTAACAGAAACTTCCACCACCACAGGTAAAGTACGAGTAGAATTTGCTCAACCATTTCAGTTTCCCAACGGAACGCCACCTGCTCCTTTTGGCTATAAAGTGTATCGTGGCGAAGGGATTCGTCCTGCCAGCGGTGTAACTTATACCGAAGTATTTAGCCTTTTGAATGTAAATCCTGCCGATACGGCTCTTATACGCTTTACGGATAACAACCTCAACACACGCGATAGGCAGTATCATTATCGCATAGCTTTTTTTGCAAATGCTACCAATGAAGCCAGCAAAGTATTTCGTGATTCTTCTGATGCCGCTTCTACGGTGCGTTTGGATATTCAATTTGTAAGTAGCTGTTTGCGTTTGGTATGGAAATATGATGTCCCTTGGGGCAATAACCGCCGTTTCAATCACGATATTTTCCGAGCCGAAGGCTCGCCGAGTGGCTTTACAGACGTAGGCGACTACTTCCCTACTTTCCAAGATGCTGGTATTTTTGATGATAGCAACGTACTGCTTCAGAGCAATTACTTCTACTACACTACTACAAGGGGTTGGTATTTTAACGACGCTATCAGCAATTACTATCAGCAGCTGGCTGTGCCACTGGTAAATAACTCTCAAATCAATTCAGGCTCGCCAAAAGATGTAATCAAACCCTGTCCGCCGATTTTGAGCATTGCTGAAATAGATTGTAACAATTTCCGACAAACACCGCCCTTTTTCAATAGACTTACTTGGGTAAATGATAACTCAGGCAACCCTGCACCTGCTTTTTGTGGAAATATTGGCGATGGTTGCGAGTTTGAACCCAACAACATTGCCTTTTTCAAGATTTACTACAAACCCAACCTGAAAGCAGACTACGCCGAAATCGCACAAGTAGCGGGTAATGTATTTACTTTTGACCACACCAATTTACTTTCTTTGGCAGGTTGTTATGCTGTTTCGGCAGTAGATAAGGCAGGCAACGAGGGCGAAAAAAGTAATGAGGTTTGCGTAGATAACTGCATTACGTTCTATTTGCCCAATGCTTTTACCCCCAATGGCGATTTAATCAATGATGTATTCAAACCTTATGAAAATGATGCCTATTCGGTGGCTTTTGTAGAAAAAGTAGAGTTTGAAGTGTATAATCGTTGGGGGAAGCGGGTATTTTTCAGAGATAATGATATTCGTATCAATTGGGCAGGTAATACTACTTTTGAAGGAGATGGCGATGGAGGTGGCAAGTTGCCCGCAGGTTTGTATTATTATGTGGCAAGGGTTCGGTTTCTTCGCCTCAATCCTGATGAAGCCGAGCAAGTCTATAAAGGCTGGGTGCAGATTTTGCGATAAAATGCTTTATACCATCTCCCCTTTCCATATCCAAAATTTTTCGGAATAGCGAAAGGTTTGAGGAAGGCTATCAAAAATTCCATAAATAGCAGAGCCCGAGCCTGTCATAGACGCATACAAAGCTCCTTGTGCGTAGAGTTGAGCCTTAATTTCTGCCAAAATAGGGTATTTTTCAAACAAATGCTCCTCAAACTGATTTTTGAGCCAGTTTTTCCATTCGTGTAGCGGAGAGCTTTCTATGGCTTTCTGTAAATCAAACCCAATAGGTGTGGGCTTTACACCTTTATATGCTTCTGCTGTTGAAATCGCAAAACGAGGATACACTATCATTATTTTTTTACCTTTCAAATTCAAGCCCGTGGGCAAAAAAACATCTCCTTTGGCAAAGCAAATTTTAGGTGTGTTTTCTATAAAAAAAGCACAATCGCTCCCCAAACGGCTGGCATAGGCTTGCATTTGCTCAAGACTTAAACCTAACTTGAAATATTCGTTGAGCATTTTTATCAAAAAGGCTACATCTGCCGAGCCGCCGCCAAGCCCTGCACCCATAGGAATATTTTTCAGCAAAACAATGCGAACAGGTGGCAGAGCAAAATCTTGGGAAAGCAGTTTGTAGGTTTTGTAACAAAGGTTTTCTTCAAGCGAAGCCTCAATTGCCAACCCTTTGATTTCCAAAGTTAATTTTTCAGAAGGCAAAATTTCCAAAACATCTTGCAGAGGTACAGGATAAAAGCAAGAAACTAGATTATGATAACCATCGGGGCGTTTTTCGGTAATATACAACCCTAAATTGATTTTAGCATTTGGGAAGCTAATCATTGGCTCAAATGGTAAATTTTGGCAGAATTATTTACATTCAAAAAATTCAGCGTTCAGGGCTTTAAGCTTTATCATTTGTTTTTTACGTACGAAATCAATTTTCTAATGTCTAAAAATCTTGTTTCACGCTTCTTGTTTCCTGATTCCTATTTCTCTAATACCAAACTTACACATTAAAACGGAAGTGCATAATATCGCCGTCTTCTACAACATAATCTTTGCCTTGCATAGCCATTTTACCTGCTTCTTTGCAGGCTTGTTCAGATTTATATTGCATAAAATCAGCAAATTTGATAACTTCTGCCTTGATGAAGCCTCTTTCAAAGTCGGAGTGAATCACGCCAGCGGCTTGGGGGGCTTTCCAGCCTCTCTCTATGGTCCAAGCACGTACTTCTTTTTCGCCAGCGGTAAAGTACGTAATGAGATTGAGCAATTTGTAAGCGGCACGAATGAGTACATCTAAGCCCGATTCTTCTAATCCATACTCTTTCAAAAACAACTTACGTTCTTCTTTATCTGCAATTTCTGCAATCTGAGCCTCCAAAGCCGCACAAATACGTAGCACTTCTGCACCTTCGTCTTTTACAGCTTCCCGAAGGGCTTTTACGTGATGATTGTCTTCGTGCAAATATTTTTCATCAACATTTGCCACATACAAAACAGGCTTCATTGTGAGCAAAAACAAGTCTTTTACGGCTTCTTTTTCTTCTTCGGTAGCATCGGGCAAAGTTCGTGCATTTTTTCCCTGTTCCAGATGAGCTTTGTAACGTTTGAGGGCTTCAAATTCTACTTTGGCTTTGCTATCTCCCGATTTGGCGGCACGCTCTACCCTACCAATTTTTTTCTCAATGCTTTCTAAATCTTTGAGTTGCAATTCCATTTCTACTACTTCCTTATCCGAAACTGGGTTCACAGGTCCGGCAGAGCGTACTACGTTGTCGTCATCAAAGCAACGCAAAACGTGGATAATTGCATCAACTTCACGAATATTTGCCAAAAAGGCATTGCCTCGTCCTCCACCTTTGCTTGCCCCTTTTACAAGCCCTGCAATATCTACAAACTCCACGGTAGTATGCACAATTTTTTGAGGCTTTACAATATCGGCAAGAGCGTACAAACGGCTATCGGGTACATCTACGATGCCGACATTGGGATCAATAGTTGCAAATTCATAATTTGCCGCAACATTCTGAATGCTGGTGAGTGCTGAAAACAAAGTAGATTTTCCTACATTAGGCAAGCCTACAATTCCACATTTCAAAGACATAGTAACAATCTATTTTTTAGGCTCGCAAAAATAGAGAGAAAAAATTGCTTTCGCAAACTGAAAAAACTTATGCCGTAATGTAGCAGACTGAATAAGCTATTTTTTGCAATTGCTATGAGCGAAAATATCAAAAATGGTTGCTGTTTTTGCTTTTGGCTATGTTTTACCCTCTCAAAAATCAGCGAAAGTTTTTGCTAAAAGCAAAAAACAAAATAAAAGTCTAAATATTGACTTATTTGCAAATTTTTGTTTTATTGCCAAAACTATCTGCGAAATATCTTTTGGTTTTACTAAAATTTTTACCCTTATGAAAATTTTGAGCATACAAGCCTTGCGAGGTCCTAATGTTTGGAGTATCCAACGCAAAAAACTTATTCAGATGCGTTTGGATTTGGAGGATTTGGAACACAAGCCCACCAACAAAATCAAAGGTTTTTTGAGCCGCCTGAAAAAAATGTTTCCTTCTATGTACGAGCATCGCTGTTCGGAGGGCGTGCCTGGTGGCTTTTTTATGCGGGTAAAAGAAGGAACTTGGATGGGGCACGTCATTGAACACATCGCTCTTGAAATTCAGACACTTGCAGGTATGGATACAGGTTTTGGCAGAACCCGCCAAACCAAAACACCCGGAGTGTATAATGTTGTGTTCAGTTATGTAGAAGAAAAAGTAGGCATTTACGCCGCCGAAGCCGCAGTACGTATTGCCGAAGCCCTCGTAAAAGGCGAGGAATACGACTTGCAAAAAGATATTCAAAAAATGCGTGAAATACGTGAAGAGGTACGTTTGGGTCCGAGTACAGGCTCTATTGTAGAAGAAGCCATAGCACGCGATATTCCTTGGATAAGGTTGGGAACAAACTCTTTGGTACAACTGGGCTATGGAGTAAATCAAATGCGGTTTCAGGCAACTATCACCTGCAAAACCAGCAATATTGCCGTAGAAATTGCTTGCGATAAAGAAGAAACCAAGCGTATGCTCGCCAACAATGCCATTCCTGTTGCCAAAGGCGATACTTGCGTAGATGAAGAGGATTTGGCAAGGGTTATCAAAAAAATTGGTTATCCGATTGTCATTAAACCACTGGACGGCAATCACGGCAAAGGGGCTTCTATCAATGTAAAAACTTGGGAAGCGGCTCTAGAAGGATTCAAACACGCCAAAAAATACTCTCGCCGAGTGATTGTCGAGCAATTTATCACAGGTTACGATTTTAGAGTACTGGTCATAGACCACAAAGTAGTTGCCGCCGCCCAACGCATACCCGCCCACGTAAAAGGCGATGGCAAACATACCATTCAAGAACTGATTGATATTGAAAACAAAGACCCCCGCCGTGGCTACGGACACGAAAACGTACTTACGGAAATTACCGTAGATAGAGATACCCTTGATTTACTTGCCAAAAAGGGCTATTCGCTGGAAACTATTCCTGAAAAAGGAGAGGTTGTTTATCTCAAATCTACCGCTAATTTGAGTACAGGAGGCACTTCTATTGATGTTACCGACCTAATGCACCCCGAAAATGTATTTTTGGCGGAAAGAATTTCTCGTGTCATTGGTTTGGATATTTGTGGCATTGATATTATGGCTCCCAACCTTACTGAACCGCTTTCCGAAAATGGAGGAGTAATTTTGGAGGTAAATGCGGCACCGGGCTTTCGTATGCACCTTGCTCCTGCCGAAGGTTTGCCTCGGAACGTTGCCGCCCCCGTGCTGGATATGCTCTATCCTCCGGGCAAGCCTTCTCGTATTCCTATTATTGCCGTAACTGGCACAAATGGCAAAACCACTACTACTCGCCTCATTGCTCATATTGTAAAAAATATGGGCTATCGGGTTGGCTTTACCACTTCCGATGGCATCTATGTACAAAACCATCTTCTGGAAAAAGGGGATACCACAGGACCTTACAGCACCGAATTTATCCTCAAAGACCCTACCGTAGAATTTGCTGTTTTAGAATGTGCAAGAGGGGGAATTTTAAGAGCTGGCTTGGGTTTTAGTCGTTGCGATATAGGCATCATTACCAATATTGCCGAAGACCACTTGGGGCTAAACGATATTGAAACGCTTGATGACTTGGCTCGTGTAAAAGCCGTAGTGCCCAAAAGCGTAAAACCCGATGGTTGGGCAATTTTGAACGCCGAAAACGAATATTGTGTAAAAATTGCCAAGGAGCTAGAGTGTAATGTTGCCTATTTCAGTATGGACGAGGAGCATCCTGTTGTAAAAAGGCACTGCAAAGCAGGCGGAATTGCCTGCGTATATGAAAATGGCTTTGTTACTATCAAAAAAGGTGAGTGGAAAATACGTGTAGAAAAAGCAAGCCATATCCCTATTACAATGGGCGGAAAAGCCAAATTTATGATTGCCAATGCCCTAACTGCAACACTTGCGGGCTATTTGGCAGGCTTTAAGACCGAAGACATTAAAGTTTCTTTGGGAACTTTTATTCCTTCGCCTGCTCAAACGCCGGGCAGAATGAATATTTTTAACTTCCGCAATTTCCAAGTAATGATTGATTTCGCCCACAACCCTGCGGGTTATTTGGCTATTGAGGAGTTTTTGGCAAATGTAGATTCGCCTTACAAAATTGGCATTATTGCAGGCGTAGGCGACCGCCGTGACCAAGATATTATGGAATGTGCCAACATTGCCGCTCGTATGTTTGACCACATCATTATCCGACAAGAAAAACACTTGCGAGGTAGAACAGAACAAGAAATCATTGACCTCATTCTGAAAGGTATCAAAAAATCTAAGCGTAAAGTAACCCACGAGGTAATTCGCAAAGAAGTTGATGCCCTCAAACACGCTATTTCCTTGGCTCAAACTCGCAAAGGCACTTTCATCACAGCTCTGAGTGATGTTATTGATAATGCCATTGATGTTGTGCAAGAATACTTGGATAAAGAAATAGAAGCAAGCTAATTGAAAAAAACAAGGGCTTCGTTTTATGGAAGCCCTATTTCTGATTATTTGACCTCCCAACGAATGGCAAGTAGCGGAACATTGGTGGTATAAACGACTTCTTCGGTACGACTTCCGTCAAAGATTTTATCCCAAAAACTGCGTTTGTGTGTAAACATCACGAGCATATCGGGTTTATACACGCGTACAAACTCTTTCAAGCCGCCGTGAATATCATTTTCTTTGCGTGTTTGCATAAAAAAGAGTTCCATTTTAGAATAGGCGAGCTTTTCTCGCAGTTCAGCAATAAAACGGCGATTCGGAAAAGTATCTAATTTTACCATTTCAGGGTAATTGGGATAAACGTGCACTAGCTGCAAGTTGGCATCAAAAATACGAGCAAATTCTAAAACTTTGCTAATTTTAGGTTCGGGGTTCATCAAATCGGTGGCAAGGGCTATATGCTCAATTTTCGCACCCTGATAAGAAGCAGGTACGGCAATTACAGGCACTTTTGAGTTTTGAATAGTATTGGAAGCATTGCTTCCAAAGAAAAGTTTTTTCATTCCGCTGGCTCCCGTAGTTCCCATTACAATCAAATCTGCTTTGTATTGCTCTGCTATTTCGGCAATGCTTTCGCTTACAAGAGGGCTTAACCGCACTACATAAGCAATTTCTCTTTTGGCAGAGGCTTGCACGCCAAGGGCTTCTATGTGCTTTTGGAGCTTATCTTTTTGCAAAATAGTATAATTTTCCAGAGCTTCGCTATGTTGCTGTCCTGTAAGATTGACAGGAATTTCGGGTTGCGAAACATTTACAAATACAAAGCGGCAAGGCTCTTCTTGGTTGATACGTAAGACAAGTGTTACTGCTAAATCGGCATTGGCAGAAAAATCCGTAGGAATGATAATGGTCTTCATTGCTCTTATGGTTTGGGGTAAAGTTATCAAAAAAACGCTAATGCCCAAGATGATTTCGGGCATTTTTTTTAATGATTTTTGCAAAAAAAATAAGACATAGCCATAAGCTATGCCCTATTTGTTTTCCTTCGTTTTTTTCTTGTATAGCTATGCTTAAAGCGTACGAGATGTTACATTGGCTACGGGAATTTGCATTGTGATAGTACCACTGGCAGGTGCTGTATTACCGTTAAGATTCTGGGCAACGGCATTTGTATTACCATCGCCATCACCAGAGTGATCTTGGAGTGTGATGTTGAGTGTGAGAATACCTGTGCTTGAATTGTAGCTAACAGAGGTTATATTAATTGTATCAGGGTTGTTTATGCTGCTGTCAAATATTCCAAGACTTTTTTGATGAAATCCTCCTGTTACAGGAACTCTCACTTGCCCATTTATATTAACCCCTGTGATATTAGATACTGCCAAAGCACCAATATTGTTTGCGGTTGATTGTAAAAATACACCCAAGTTAGAACCTGTAGCATTGGTAAGTTGTATAAATAGGCTTCCAGTTGAGGAAGATGTATTGTAGTTGTAAACAACCGTTTGCGACAAACGATTCAGTTGTACGTTGTCATCAGCAGGAGAACCTCCCAAATGAGTTGTATTATCGCTTAATCTAGCTCCTTGTAAAGTAAAACTTACAGGAGTAGCCAGAGTAATGAAAGCATCTTGTCCATTTGCACCAGCGGGTCCAGCAGGTCCTTGGGGTCCAGGTGCTCCATCTTGTCCATTTTGTCCTGCAACGCCCTGTGGTCCTGGGTCGCCTTTATCGCCTTTGGGACCTTTGCAAGCACCAAACGTGAGCAGTAAGCCAAAAAATACGGCTACCAAAATGCGAGTTGTGTAAGTTAGTTTTTTCATAATTTTTTATTTTTTGGAGTTAAACATTAAAAAATCTGTTTTTCTTACAACAATCTTTGTTCCAAAGCACTTGAAAAGGTCTTTTTATTGTCTGAATGAGGCTGTTTATTTCGTGAAAGGCTAAAACGGACTCGTGTGAAAAAAATGCAAATTCATTGCAAATTTCGTAAGCGGCTGTTTTTTTTGCCTAAAAGGCGGTTACCTTTGGGGGCTTTTGTAGTATAAATGAATACGAAAAAACACTTCTTTTTGTTTCACTATCTAAAACTTTTTGCCTATGAAACAACTTGTACAATTCATTGTAGATTTAGAAGAAAATTGTCCTTTGTATGCGGTATTTGAAAAAATCAGGAACTTGCCCTTTGTGAAAACAGTGTATCTGAACACAAAAAAATTTTTAGAAATTTCCGACCGCAAGCAAACTTATCAAATCCCTTTTGATGAAATTATTTTCTTGCAAGCAATGGGCAATTATACGCAGGTACTTACTACCGAAAAAACGTATTGTTTTTCGCGTCCTTTGAAAACACTTTTACAAAAACTACCTGATGAGTTATTTTTGCGACCGCACAGGTCTTTTGCAGTGAATAGAATGTTCGTCAAAACTTGGGGAAAAGAATTTTTAGAAATCTCGACAGGTGAGAATATTCCCATTTCAAGGCGGAAGAAATCAGAATTAAATGTTGCTTAAATGCACACTAAAAAGCCTTTTGTAAGGCTTTTTAGCTTTTCTTGAAAAGAGAATCTACAAATTCGGCTCGGTTGAAAACCTGCAAATCTTCAATTTTTTCTCCCACGCCAATATACTTGACAGGAATTTTGAATTCATCAGAAATACCAATCACTACGCCACCCTTGGCAGTACCGTCTAATTTGGTAATTGCCAGAGCCGTAACATCGGTGGTTTTGGTAAATTCGCGTGCCTGCATTACAGCATTTTGCCCTGTACTACCATCAAGCACAAGTAAAACTTCGTGAGGAGCATCAGGAATAAATTTCTGAATGGTTTTTTTCATTTTGGCAAGCTCATTCATCAGATGCAGTTTGTTGTGCAATCTGCCCGCAGTATCAATGATAAGCACATCTGCTTGCATTTCAGAGGCTTTTTTAGCCGCCTCAAATACCACACTGGAAGGCTCTTTGCCCATACCCAACTCAATCACAGGCACGCCTACGCGTTCGCCCCAGATTTTTAGTTGCTCTACTGCCGCCGCCCTGAACGTATCCGCCGCTCCTAAAACTACTTTTTTGCCTTTCAAATGATATTGAGCCGCCAACTTTCCGATAGTGGTGGTTTTCCCTACGCCATTTACCCCTACTACCATAATTACGTAAGGGTGATTGAGCTTGGGAATTTCAAAATCTGCTAAATCTGCGGATTTGTTTTCTTGTAAAAGAGCCATAATCTCTTCCCGCAAGATTTTATCCAATTCTTCGGTATTCAGATATTTATCTCTTTTTACACGTTCTTCCAAGCGTTCTATGATTTTCAGTGTAGTTTGTACGCCTACATCAGCCGAAATCAAAATGTTTTCCAGTTCGTCGAGTACCTCTTCATCAACTTTAGATTTACCCGCAATGGCTTTGCCCAATTTGGTAAAAAAGTTTGTCTTGGTTTTTTCTAAACCCTTATCCAGTGCTTCCTTTTTTTCTTTGGAAAACCAGCCAAATAGTGCCACAATCGTAAAATTTTTAGTAAAACTTTGGCAAAAATAAGGTTTTTTTGAATTTTTGAGAAAAAAATGAGCGGTTTATGCTGAAAAAAAGAAACTTTCTACCTGCCGATTTTCAAGTGCAATCTTGGGAAAATATTTTACCTTTTTACCAAAACCTTTTGGAAAGGAAAATATCTAATGCAAATGATTTAAGACAATGGTTCCGAGATAGAAGTGAGCTGGAAAGTATGCTATCCGAAGATTTAGCTTGGCGTTATATCCGAATGACCTGCAATACAGCTGACGAAACGCTTGCCCAAAGTTTCAATGATTTTGTAAGCCAAATACAACCACAAGCCACCGAATACACACATAAGCTCAACGAAAAATGCTTGCAAAGTCCTTTCCTTGACGAATTGCAAAATATTGAACCTGCTTTTCGCATTACGATACGCTCTTTGCGTAAGCAAGCAGAAATTTTTAGACAAGAAAATATCCCTTTGCTTACCGAACTGCAAATAAAAGAGCGTGAATATGGGGCTATTGCAGGTGCTATGACTATCCGTTGGGAAAATGAGGAACTTACCTTACAACAAGCCGCCAATTTGCTTGATGAGCAAGACCGCAATATCCGTGAAAATGCTTACTTGGCTATCCAAAATCGCCGTTTGGCAGATAAAGATAAGTTAGACGATTTGCTTTCCGAACTTATCCGCTTGCGTCATCAGGTTGCTATCAATGCAGGCTTTAAAAATTTCAGAGATTATGCCTTTGCCTCTTTGGGCAGGTTTGATTACTCGCCTCAAGATTGCTATGCTTTTCACGAAGCTATCAATAAAGAAGTGATGCCCCTTGTCAATGAAATTTTTGAGCGACGTAAAAAATCTATGCGATTAGAGAGCCTTCGCCCTTGGGATTTGCAAGCCGATACCAATGGCTTACCCCCTCTCAAAGTTTTTGAAAATACTGATGAGCTAACCGAAAAAACAACGCTCTGCTTGGATAAATTAGACCCATTTTTAGGCAACTGCCTCCGTAGAATGAAAGAAATGGGGCATCTGGATTTGGCTTCTCGCAAAAATAAAGCACCCGGCGGCTACAACTACCCTCTTGCCGAAACGGGCTATCCCTTTATTTTTATGAACGCTACTTCCAATTTAAGGGATTTAACAACGCTTTTACACGAAAGCGGACACGCTGTTCATTCAATTTTATGTAAAGATTTGGAAATCAATGCTTTCAAAGACCCCACTGCCGAAGTTGCCGAACTCGCCTCTATGAGTATGGAACTGATTACACTTCCCTTTTGGGATATATTTTTCAAAAATGAACAAGACCTCAAAAGAGCCAAGAAAGAACATTTAGAGGATATTCTCACAGTACTTCCTTGGATTGCCTGTATAGATAAATTTCAGCACTGGCTCTACGAGAACCCTAACCATAGTATTGAACAAAGAAAAGAGGCTTGGGTAAGTATTTACAGCGAATTTTCACCTCAAATGATAGATTGGCAAGGATTGGAGCAATTCAAGGCGTATCATTGGCAAAAGCAACTTCATATTTACGAAGTACCTTTTTACTATATTGAGTATGGTTTTGCCCAACTCGGTGCGATTGCTGTATGGCAAAATACCCAAAAAGACCTCAAAAAAGGTTTGAATGCTTATTTAGATGCTCTTGCTTTGGGCTACACCAAACCTATTCCCGAAATATACCAAACCGCGAATATTTCTTTCAATTTTTCAGCGGAGTATATCAAAAATTTGGTGCATTTCGTTCAGCAAGAGTGGGAAAGTTTGTAGTTTCAAGTAGAAACACTAATGAGGCGAGTTTTTATACCAAAACCTGACAGGTTTGGTAAACCTGTCAGGTTTAGTAGTTTGATAAGCCGATTTTGTTAGGGTATAAGAGAATAAGCACTTACAACAAGGCTTCAATGATATTATCAACACTAATTCTTTCTGCTTCGGCTTTGAAATTGCGTACAATTCTATGACGTAGTATGGGCTTGACTACTGCTTTTACGTCTTCAATATCAGGTGAATATTTGCCGTGAAGCAAAGCATTACATTTAGCCCCTACTATTAGGTATTGCGAAGCTCTGGGACCCGCCCCCCATTCCAAATAATCGTTGGCTTCTTTGGAAGCATTTTGCGTATGAGGGCGAGTTTTTTGTACGAGTTTTACAGCATATTCTACCACATTATCCGCCACAATTACCTTACGAATAAGCGTTTGGAAATACAAAAGCATTTCCGCATTCAATATTTTTTCAAGTTCTACTTTCAAGCCTGATGTAGTGTTTTTCACTACTTGCACCTCGTCCTGATAGCTCGGATAGTCCAATATCACATTGAACATAAACCTATCCAGTTGTGCTTCGGGCAATGGGTAAGTTCCTTCCTGCTCTATGGGGTTTTGAGTAGCCAGCACAAAAAAAGGTTTGGGCAGTTCGTAGCGTTTGCCTGAAATCGTTACAGCATATTCTTGCATAGCCTCTAAGAGTGCCGCTTGCGTTTTGGGAGGAGTACGGTTAATTTCATCAGCCAAAATGATATTGGCAAAAACAGGACCTTTGATAAACTGAAAGTTGCGGTCTTTATCCAATGTTTCTGAGCCTGTAATATCCGAAGGCATTAGGTCGGGGGTGAATTGAATACGATTGAAACTCAAATCCAGTACCGAAGCCAAAGTTTGCACCAGCAAGGTTTTGGCAAGCCCAGGCACACCCACAAGCAAACAATGTCCCTGCGAAAAAATAGAAGTAAGAAGTAGCCTTACGGTTTCCTCTTGCCCTATGATAACTTTTCCGATTTCTTTTTTGAGTTTCTGGTACGAATGAGCGATAGCATCAGCAGCTTCTACATCAGATTGAAATGGCGTCATAGCTTTTACAACAAGATTAAAATAATTTGCAAGATTTTAACAAGAGACTTTTACAAGCAATTTCGTTCAGAAACGTAAAAGTAAAAATTTTCGTACTTTCTACAAACTACTACCAGCAGTTTTTGTTTGCACGGAAGGCAACTTTGCAAATTGAAAACCTTTTTCAGAAAAATGCTGTAAAAAGCGGGGCAAGACATAAATCAGATTCCGAGTAGCCTTGATATTATCGTGAAAAACCACAATAGAGCCATTTTCAGCGTGTTGGATAGTATTTTGCAAGCAGACCTCTCGGTCAAGGTCGGGGGCAAAGTCGTAAGAAAGCACGTCCCAAAGAACAATTTTCAAGTTTTTTTCAATTTCTTTTCGTAAGCCAAAAGCCAATTTGCCATAAGGTGGGCGAAAAAGAGTATTGTCTATTTTTTTTTCTTGCATTATGTTTTGGCAAAGCTGAATATCGTTTAAATATTCGCTTTTCCCAACTTTCCAAGCGTTGAGGTGATGATAAGTGTGGTTTCCTACTTGATGATTTTCCTGCAAAATAGTTCTAAAAATTGAAGAATGTTTGCGAATATTATCGCCTACGCAAAAAAAAGTCGCTTGGGCTTTATAGTATTGCAAAGTTTCCAGCACAAAGGGCGTAAGTTCGGGAATGGGACCATCATCGAAGGTTAGGAAAATAGTAGGCTTTTCTTGGGGCAACCGCCACCAAAAAGATTGAAACACTTTGGGCAAAATAGCAGGAATTTTGAAATATCGCATCAAGGTAAAATTTTGCAGGAAATCATTGTAATATCATCTTGAAGCGGTGTTTCTTTCCGAAAATCGTTTAGTGCTAAAATAAATTCGCTGTGCAATTTTTCTAAGGGGCAGTATGCCCATTTTTTAAGCAAAAGGGCTATTCGCTCATCACCAAATAATTCATCTTGGGCGTTAATGGTTTCGTTTAAGCCGTCGGTATAGGCAAAAATAAGGCTTTCTTCTTTCAGAATCATTTGGGCTTCAGCTACAAAGGGCAGGGGGTCAAAAATACCCAATACCGTTGTACCCTGTTCCAAGCGTTGCAAATGCCCATTGGTTATGAGAAAAGGTGGGTTATGCCCTGCATTGATATAGTGCAAAAAGTGCGTTTGGTAGTCGTAGGTGGCTACAAAAAAAGTAATAAAGTTCTCGCCTTGTGCATTTTGCAGAACCAAGTAGTTGAGTTCGGCGACAATATCGCGTAAATTTTGTGTTTGGCGAGTAATGGTACGCAAAGAAGCCTGAAAATTAGCCATCATCATAGCCGCCGCAATACCTTTTCCTGAAACATCGGCTATGCAAAACAAAAATTTTTCTTTACCCAAAGGAATAAAATCATAATAATCGCCTCCCACGGTAAAGTGCGGGGCATAATACGCCGAAATCTGTAATTTTTCGGTTTGAGGTAAATTTTTAGGGCAAAGCCTTTGCTGAACTTTGGCAGCAATATCCAACTCTTTCCGAAAAACCTCTTGCTCCAACTGCTTTTGAGCAAGTTTTTTATTTTCAATCGCTACAATCAGAATATTGGTAAGTGTGCATATGAAATCGGCATCCAAGGGGTTGCTTTGGCTCGCCGAAGCAAAAAGAAAAGCCAAGGAATTTCCTTTATGAAAAACAGGTATCACCCATTCAAATTCTGCAAAAGTTTCTGCAAATACACTTTCTTGTACAGGAAGAATAGCCTGAGGAGCATCGGGCAAAAACTTTTCAAAATCAGGGCTATCTACAAGATTTTTAACGCCAAAATGCGTTTTACAATACCATTTACCAAAATCATTTACCCACAAAGCCATTTTTTGAAGGCTCAAATTGCCCCGCAATGTAAAATTGTAGATGCGGTACAAATGCTCTTCTGCCATATTGTTGTTGATAGCCTGCGTAATTTCTAGCAAAGCCCCCAACGATAGCTCTTTTTTTTGCAGAAGAGTATTTAAGGCAATCATTTGACAAGCATTTTGGGGTCATAGGCATCGCGTAAGCCATTGCCCAGTAAGTTGAAAGCAAGTACCAAGAGGCATATTGCCATACTTGGATAAAAAATCAGATGCACTCCCAAGCCCGTATCCGAACCGATAAAATCTTTACCTTCAGAAACCATCATTCCCCAAGAGGGTGTAGGTGGCTGAGCCCCCATACCCAAAAAGCTCAAGCCCGCTTCGGTAAGAATTGCGGCGGCAAAGTTAGAGCTAATCATTACAATCAGCGGACCAAAAAGATTGGGCAAAATATGCCTAAACACGATACGAAAATTGCTCAAACCCAATGCTCGGGCGGCTTCAATGTATTGCTTTTCTTTGATAGCCATAATTTCGCCACGTACCAAACGAGCAATTTCTACCCAAGTAGTAAGCCCCAAAGCAATAAATGCCCCCAAAACACCTCTTCCCAAAGCCAAACTAATTACAATTACAAGCATAATTTGTGGAATAGACCACACGATAGTCATCAAGAAGTTGATAGCATAGTCTATTTTCCCACCAAAAAACCCTGCAAGCGAACCCAAAGTTACTCCCAATATCACAGAAATAAACACTGCCACCAGCCCAATGCCCAAAGAAATTCGCGTGCCTAAAATCAGACGACTGAGCAAATCTCTGCCTTGCTTATCAGTACCCAAGAGGAAAGTACGTTTTTCAATATTTTTTTGCTCAAACTCGCTGATGATTTCGGCTTTCGTAGTCTGATTGATTTTGCCCTCGTAGTCAATATAAAAAACCTTTTCTCCTTCGGTATAGTAGGGCTTTCCGTTGAATTTTTCCGCATTAGTAAGATTTTTAAGCCCACTCAATTCGCCTACATACAAAGACTTGACTGCGGCAACAAGGCTGTATTTTTCTTTCTTGGGCGAATCATCTTTGTTGGTTACCCCTTCCATTGTATAAGTAACTTCCAAAGTTTCTTTATTTACCTGATAGTTTTTGATAGGCACAATGGTATATTCGCTGGGCAAACCAAAAAGCATTTTTTCAAAAAAAGAGGGCTTGTATTGAGGGATATTTTTATGCTTTTTCAGAAAAGTAGCTTCATAGCCCGGCGGCTTGAGCTTTACATACACCGAGCCATCATCGGCATTGGGGGTACTATCTGGCATTATCAGATAGCCCAAAATAGCCACAATTACTGCAATAATAACCACTACCAAACCTGCAACAGCAGTGATATTGCTAAAAAAACGTTTCTTTACGTAATACCCGGGCGAATGATGTACTTCTTCTTTTACTGCTTGCATACTAACGGCTATTATGAGCTAAAAGTCCTTCTTTGGTAGCTAAATAGTAGTAGTTGCGAAAGTTATCCTCAAAACCTTCGGTACTGCTTACTACTTCGGAAAACTGGTTCAAAAAACATTTTACCCAGCCTTTTTCAATCATTGCTTTGAGCGTATTTTTCAAAGTGGTTTCATCAGTTTTTACGGCTTGCTGTATTTTAGCAAAACTTTCAACGAAGTAGATTTGGTCAAGCACTTCAAACTCAAGTTCGTTCATAATGTCGGCTTTTCCATTCATAGCTTTTCAGTCTGCTTATTAGGGCAAAAAAAACTGCATAAATGGGGTACAAAACAAACAGAAAAGGTATCCAAAATGCAAACTTTTTTTGCTGAAAAAAACGCAAAACGGCAGTCAAAAATACAAATTCTGCAACAAATTTGAAAACAAGTAAGCCCAAAACTACCCAAGTTTTTTCAAAAATCCAAAAAGGAAGCACCAAAACTGAAAGGTTAGCAAGAAAAATAAATACTGCAAGCATTTTGGTGAAAGAATTTTGGTAATGCTCCCATTTGCTTGCCCAACGCTTGCGTTGATGAAAAAACTGCTTCCAATTTTCATTGGCTTGCGTACTTACAAGCACCGCTTGCGATTTCAGGAATTGTACTTTTTGAGGAAATTGTGTTGCTATCTTATGCATCAAAAATTCATCATCTCCCGAAGGAATATGCTCCGAACCTGCAAAACCACCTACTCGCTCAAAAATAGTTTTTTTGTAGGCAATATTTGCACCATTGCACATTGTAGGCTTGTGCAAAGCTATGCAAGCCGCTCCTGTACCTATAAGGCTGGCAAACTCCACTGCTTGCCACTGCTGAAAAAAATTATCTTTGGCAAGTATGCGAACAGGCATACTCACGAAATAGACATCTGTCTGCTCTAAATATTCCAGAATAGCACTTAACCAAGAACTTGGTACTCTGCAATCGGCATCGGTGCATACAATCCACTTACCTTCTGCCCGACTGATAGCTTGTGTAATGGCTCGCTTTTTGGGCGAAAGGATATGAGAAAAGGTATCATTTTTCAAAATATGGCTATTGGGTAGGGAATTTTGGGCATTTTTTACAATTTCTAAGCTTTCATCTTCCGAAAAATCATCAACCCACAAAATTTCCCAATATGTTTGGGGCAAATCTTGCTGAATAAAATCTGCTATCAGTTTAGGCAAATTGCCTGCTTCATTCCGAAAAACTACCACTACCGATAGCAATTTATTCTCCTCTCTCTTGCCCGCTTTGGAAACAGCAAGTTGAGAGTTGAGCCTACCCCACAGCCAACTAAAATAAAGCACCATTCCTCCATAAGCCAAAAGAAACAGAGCAACTAGCACCAAAAAAAATATCACAAATTACGCAATTTGAGTTCTTTCAGAAAATCGGCAAGGGCTTTTTGATAGGTTTTGCCATCTTTTTCTTTGATTTGTTGCAGATTTTTTTTCAGCGTAACCATTTTTTTCCGCTCTGAAGCTGTCTTTTCATAAAGCATCTGCGTATGCCGAAAAGGAAACGTTTCATCTTTCAAAGAATTAAAAAAAAGAATGGGCTTATCCAGTTCTGTTATTTCTTTCTCTACATTGAGCCAATTCGGCACTACCCAACGAACATTGAATATCGGGTACAAATCTTGCAGATAGCTCTGCAAAGACACAAATCCATTTTCAACAACTATTCCCGCCAAACTCATTTCATTACCAAGTCGTATAGCAGAATAAGCCCCCGCCCCTTCACCATAAAATACAATTCTATCAGAGGGAATTTCCAAAGTGTTTCTCAGATAATTATAGGTAACCAGTGCCGTTTGGTACAACTTTTCGGGGCTTTCAACCGATTGGGTTTGCTCATCGAGAATATAATTTGGCACTATCACATTCATTCCCAAATAATTCCAAATTCTATATCGCCAAATATTTTTTTCCGAATAATAGAGTTTATCTGCATTTTGCAAGTACAAAAGCCAAATTTTATTTTCCGACTTGCTTGGAATAATACAGGCTTCAATATTGCCATAAGCACTTGGTAGAGAAACTTTTTCATACTCCAAGCCAAATTGCTTCATCTTTTCAGAAAAAAAGAAGGTTGGCACTTCCACAAGGCTTGGAAAAGCAAGTTTCTGAAAACTACTTTTTAGCCAAAAATAGCCCCCAACATAAGCCAAAAAAAGCAAGAAAAATAATCCTATGAACGCTTTTTTTCTTAAATTTTTCAAGGGTTGTTCAAAATTTTTGAGTAAAAACGAAATTGGCACGAATTTATGAAAATTTTTATGTAAATTGCGAAAATTTTTGATACCTTAAATAAAATCCCCAATGCTCATTGTTGAAAACGCCTATATCTCTGACGATATTGCTGAATATTACTTCAAATGCGATTTAGAACGCTGTAAAGGTGCTTGTTGCGAAGCAGGTGATTTGGGTGCCCCACTGGAAGAAAACGAACTTTCTATTTTAGAACAAATTTTTGAGCAAGTAAAACCCTATATGTCTGAAAAAGGCAGAGAAATTGCCGAAAAACAAGGCTTATACATACTAGATAGCGACGGCGATTTTTCCACAACCACCATAGATGGGAAAGAATGTATTTTTGCTGTAAAAAAAGATGAAAAAGGCACTTGGACTTGTGCCATTGAAAAAGCCTTTCAGGAAGGTAAAATAGATTTCCAAAAGCCTATTTCTTGCCATTTATACCCCATACGCATCACCAAGTACGCCCAGTACGAGGCTCTCAATTATCACCAATGGGAAGTTTGTTCGCCTGCTTGCGTATTAGGCAAAAAAATGCAAGTACGGGTATTTGAGTTCCTTAAAGAGCCTCTCATTCGCAAATATGGGAAGGCGTGGTACGAAAAGCTCAACCAAGAAGTAATTGGATGGGAAAAAAGACGAAAAACTCGCTAGCTATGGCTTGATTTTCGCTTATGAATTTACCAAATTTCAATGCCCAACCTTTATGAAGCAGACTGCTTTTCTTTTGCTCATATTCCTTTCTTTAGCTGGCTGTAAGCATTACCACAACATTACGGCTCATTACAACGCCTATTTTTTGGCAAAAGAAAAAATGCTGGAAGCCGAAAGAAAAATTTTTAGCAGTCGTAAAGACAATTACAATCGGATTTTGTATGTCATTCCATTGCTGGATACCAATATGCTCAAAGGAATGAAAGCCGATTTTGACGATTGCATCAAAAAAGCCGCCTATGCCATAGAACGCCACGAAATAAGCAACTGGACTGATGATTCTTATCTGCTCGTAGGCAAAGCACGTTTCTATAATCGTGAATTTTCTGATGCTACCAATACTTTCAAATACATCAATGGCACTTCCAAAGATAAAATAATGCAAGAAAAAGCTCTCATTGAGCTTATGCGTACCTACATAGAAAGCAATCAGTGGAACGATGCCGATATTGTCAAGAATTATTTACGCAAGTTTGAAGTAAGCAAACCCAATTTGGCTCAATACTACTTGGTGCAGGCTCATCTGTACCGCCTTCGCAAAGATTATGAACGCACCGCAAAGAGTTTAGAATTGGCTTTACCTGATATAAAGCGAGGCGAAAAAAAAGCACGACTGCTCTTTTTGCAAGGGCAATTGTACCAAAAACTTAAAAATGACAAAAAAGCCTTTGAAAACTATGCCAAAGTTATCAGAAATAAGCCCCCTTACGAACTGGAACTGCAAGCTAATTTGGCTATGATGCTTACAGGCGATTCTGCCAAAGTTTTTTCCGCCAAAACACAAAGAAAGTTGGAAAAAATGCTTAAAGACTTCAAAAACCAAGACTATCTTGATGAAATCTATTACGATTTGGCAATGCTTGAACTCAAACGCAACGATTTACGCAAAGCCGTAAGTCTGCTCCAAAAATCTGCCCAAGCCAAAGGTACAGGCGGACAAAAACCTTATACTTTCTTACGATTAGCAGAAATTCATTTTGATAAATTGCGTGATTACGAAACAGCAAAATCGTATTACGACAGCACAATGGCTCTTTTGCCTAAAGATGAAGAAGGTTACGAAAAAATTGCCAAGCGTTATGAAGTGCTTGATGAGTTTATCAAATATTTGCGTATTGTTCAGTTGGAAGATAGCTTGCAAAGAATGGCAAAAATGCCTGAAAACGAATTGGACGCTTATTTAGAAGCAAGTATCGCCCGAAAAGTGAAAGCCGAAAAAGACTTGCAAAAAGCTCGTGAAAAAGCCCAAAAACAAGCCGAAGCCGAAAAAGAACTTTTAGGCAAAAATACTTTACAAGAAGAAAAAAATCGCCAAAATAGCGAATGGTATTTTGATAATACCACCCAAGTAGAAGCGGGCAGAAAAGAATTTCGCCAAAAATGGGGCAATCGCCCACTTGCTGATAACTGGCGGATTTTGAGTCGTATTTCAAACGAAATTGATGAAACCATTCCCCAACAAAATCTCACTACCAAAGAGCAAGCCATCGCAGAGCAAGAGCAAATCCGTGAGGAAGTAAATAACCGAAAAAGAGCTGTAAAATCTCAAATTCCACGTAGTCCAGAGGCTTTGCAAAAATCTTTGCAAAAATGGGAAAATGCTTCGCTCAATTTAGCCAAACTCTACCATTTTCAATTGGACGAACTGCCTGACGCCGAAAAAACCTATTGGAGCATACCCCAAAAAGTACAAAATTCTGAATACGAACCCGAAGTATATTATTTGTTATATTTGCTCTACAACCAGCAGAAAAACACTGCAAAAGCCCAAGAAATGCGAAACCTCATTTTTCAAAAATTTCCTAACTCTATTTATGCCAAACTCATAGAAAACCCTAATTATTTGGCTGAAAGTCAGGCTCAAAATGAGGTTGTTCAGAAAGAATATGCCGAAATTTACGAGAATCTCTACGAAAAACGTCAGTACGAAGCCACTATTAAAGCCCTTGACGAACTGCAAAAAAAGTATCCCGAAAATGCTATTCCTGATAAAATTGAAGCCCTAAAAATTATTGCCAATGCCCGTTTGCACAAGAAGCAAGAAAAATTAGCAGAAGATTTGGAAGCATTTTTCCGCAAATATCCCGATAGCAAAATTATTCAGCATTTCAAGAAAATTGGTGAGCTGAAAAAAGAGTGAAAATCTACAAACTATTGCATAAAATTCGCCCCGAACAAAAAAATTCCAAAATTTGTTCTTTTTTCGGAATTTGCTTACTTTTGGACAAAAACCGCAACGCAAATGAATTCTACCGCAACACACTCGTACAAAGATACGACCATTTTCAATCTGATTGAGCAAGAATACAAACGCCAACTGCACGGCATAGAACTCATAGCTTCCGAAAATTTTGTTTCCGAACAAGTAATGCGAGCTATGGGAAGTGTACTTACCAACAAATATGCCGAAGGCTTGCCCAAAAAACGTTATTATGGAGGTTGTGAAGTAGTTGATGAAGTTGAACAAATTGCCATTGATAGAGTAAAGGAACTTTTTGGAGCAGTTTGGGCAAATGTACAGCCTCATTCGGGAGCTCAAGCAAATGCCGCTGTAATGCTTGCTATATTGAAGCCCGGTGATAAAATTTTAGGTTTTGACCTTTCCCACGGCGGACACCTCACACACGGCTCGCCTGTCAATTTTTCGGGCAAACTCTATCAACCTTCTTTTTACGGCGTAGAACCCGAAACAGGGCTTATCAATTGGGACAAAGTGGAAGAAATTGCTATGCGAGAAAAGCCCAAACTCATCATTTGTGGGGCTTCGGCTTACTCTCGCGATTGGGATTATGCTCGCCTGCGTGCCATTGCCGATACGGTAGGGGCTTTGCTAATGGCTGACATCTCTCACCCTTCGGGGCTAATTGCTAAAAAATTGCTGAACGACCCTTTGGAATACTGCCATATTATTACCACTACCACACACAAAACTCTTCGCGGTCCTCGGGGCGGCTTGATTATGATGCGGAAGGATTTTGAAAACCCTTTTGGTATCAAAAACCCCAAAGGCGAACTTCGCCTGATGTCCGAATTATTGGACTCTGCGGTTTTCCCTGGCACGCAGGGCGGTCCTTTGGAGCACGTCATTGCCGCCAAAGCAGTAGCCTTCGGCGAAGCCTTAGAACCCTCCTTTGCCGAATATGCCCAGCAAGTTCGCAAAAATGCCCAAACTATGGCACAAGAGTTTATACGCAGAGGCTATAAAGTAATTTCAGGTGGTACAGATAACCATCTAATGCTTATTGATTTGCGTTCTAAAAACCTCACAGGTAAGCTCGCCCAAGAAACGCTCATCAAGGCAGATATTACTATCAATAAAAATGCTGTCCCTTTTGATGATAAATCGCCTTTTGTAACTTCGGGTATGCGTTTGGGTACGCCTGCCGTTACTACACGTGGCTTGAAAGAAAACGATATGCTTCAAATTGTAGAATGGATTGACGAAGCCCTGCAAAACCACGATAACGACACCAAACTCGCCCAAATCCGTGAAAAAATAAACTCACAAATGCAGAAATATCCACTTTTTGCATACTAAACCTAATTGTTTAGGTATAATATGCAAGAAACGGGATTTAGAACATTGGATATTTAGCTCTTAACTCAGACTCTTGAATTTTTTAACGCAAATAACTACATTTTTTGAAAGTCAAACCTTTAATTTACCCTATAATATGAAAAAATTTGCTTTTCTTTTCGCTTTGATGTTTGTGGCGATATTTGCTTTTGCCCAAGAAACTGCCGATTTGCAAGAAGTTCAAATCAAAACTTCGGCAGTATGTGGAATGTGTAAAAAGAAAATAGAAAAGGATTTAAGCTACGAAAAAGGGGTTGTAAGTGCCGATTTGAATGTAGAAACTAAAATCGTAACCGTAAAATACAATCCTAAAAAAACAAGTGTTGCAAAAATCAAAAAGGCTATCAACAAAGCAGGCTACGATGCTGATGAACTACCTGCCAACCCCAAAGCCTACAACAAACTACCTGAATGTTGCAAAAAAGATAACAAGGTACATTAAGAAAAATGGCAGAAAATTTTAGCTTTGCAGGAGCTAAAACTTTCTGCTCTCGACCAAATTATGAATGACTATGCAAGTCAAAAAAGATGAAAAACCCATTTTAGGCATCACCTTAGGCGACTACAATGGCATAGGTCCCGAAGTTGTATTGAAGGCTCTTGCCGATACCCGTCTGCTCGCTTTTTGTACGCCCATTATTTATGGCTCTCTGAAAGTCCTGAGCAAGTATCGTAAAATATTGCAGATTGAAGACTTTAATGCTATTCTCATCAAAGATGCCGAACAAGCTAACCCTCGCAAAATCAATCTTATCAACTGCTTTGATGATGCCGATGTGCAACCCGGGCAGGTAACCGCCGAAGCAGGCAAAGCCGCCTTTTTATGTCTTGAAACCTGCACCAAAGACCTTTTGCGTGGCATTTTACAAGGTGTAGTTACTGCCCCTATCAACAAGTACAATATCCAAAATGAGCATTTTCAGTTTGTAGGGCATACCGAGTATTTTACAGAAAACTTTGGTGTAAGCGACTCGCTGATGTGTATGGTAAGCGAAAAGCTAAAAGTGGCTTTGCTTACAGGGCATATCCCTTTGAAGGAAGTTGCTTCTAAAATTACCAAAGAAAAATTACAAGGCAAACTTGGCTTACTTATTCGTACTTTACAAAAAGATTTTGGGGTGCAAAAGCCTAAAATTGCTGTACTCGGCTTGAACCCTCACGCAGGCGAAGAGGGGCTATTGGGTACAGAGGATATAGAAATTATTGAACCCGTAGTACGTGAAATTCGCAAGCAAGGAAATTTGGTATATGGTCCTTTCCCTGCCGATGGCTTATTTGGGAGTGGTAAATACGCTTCTTATGATGCCATTTTGGCAATGTATCACGACCAAGGTTTGGTAGCTTTCAAAACTTTGGCTTTTGAAGAAGGGGTAAATTATACGGCAGGCTTGCCTATTGTACGCACCTCCCCCGACCACGGCACTGCCTACAATATCGCAGGGAAAAATCAGGCAAACCCTAACTCTATGTTGCAAGCCATTTACACCGCTTGCGATATTATCAAAGCCCGACAAGGATTGAAATTGGCTATTGCGTAAATAGTTACAAGCCATTTCAAAATGACACAAATAAACATTTTGTCCTAAATATTTTGTAAATTTAATGAGAATTAACACCTGAATATGTTTAACACAATAGAAATAGACAGAAGCAACCTGACAATAATGGGTGTAAAATTTTCAGACTTAAAAACGCTTGAAAGCACTGCAAATGCTTTGGGAAGCAATATGTTTGAAGGATTTAAACCAACACCAAAAGGAATAGAAATTATACGGGACTATATAACTGGAAAAATATCACTGGCAGAACTTGTGGCTTTTGCCAAACAAAAAGCCTATGTCTAATTCCTTCAAATACATAGACCCTGACTTCACCTACACTGACCCCCAAACAGGAGTTTTAAAGAGTTTATGGACGTAACCTTAAAAGAATTGAACCCAAGAAAAGCACTGAACAAAGCCTTCTTAAAAGTAAAACCTAACAGGACTGAAATTGAAGGTTTCAAGACCAATCTCATTACTTTACTCGACAGGATAAATGACACCGAAAGCGAAGAATTTCATAAAAACTTGGTTTCCGACTTTTTAAAGAAAACCTATTACGACCCAAACCATTTTATAAATACCAAAGGTCGAAACGACCTTGTTATTCATAACGGACAAAATGCAAACTCGACAGTTGGCGTAATTCTCGAAGCAAAAAAGCCGACCAACAAAGCCGAAATGCTCACCCGTGAAAACATCAATAAAAAAGCATTTCAGGAATTGGTGTTGTATTACTTACGTGAGAGAATTACGCACAAAAACCTTGAAGTAAAACATTTGGTGGCGACCAACATTAATGAATGGTTCATTTTTGACGCTACCCTATTCGACAGACTTTTTGCTCAAAACAAAAACCTTGTCAAACAATTCCAAGACTTTGAAGACGGACGATTGGCTGACACGAAAACCGATTTTTTCTACAAACAAATTGCCGAACCGTTTATTGACAGCATTACTTCTGAAATAGAGTTTACCTATTTCAACATTCAGGACTTTCAAAAACCATTACGCAATACCGACAAAACAGATGATAATTCGCTGATTGCCTTATTCAAATTGCTTTCTCCAGAGCATCTTTTAAAACTTCCTTTTGCTAATGACAGTAACAGCCTTGACAAACGTTTTTACAGCGAGTTGTTGCACATTATCGGCTTGACCGAAACCAAAGAAGGAAGCAAAAAGCTGATTGAGCGAAACAAAGCAGGTGAACGCCACACAGGAACAATCCTTGAAGATGCGATTATTCAACTTGACAGCTTAGATAAATTGAGCCGATTGGAAAAGCCAAACCAATTTGGTAACACACAACAGGAACGACTTTTTAATGTTGCCCTTGAACTTTCGATTACTTGGATAAATCGCATTTTGTTTTTGAAGTTGCTGGAAGCTCAACTTATCACTTACCACAAAGGCGACAAATCGTATTCGTTTCTTAACCTTGACAAAATCAAGAATTATGACGACCTGAACAGCTTGTTTTTTCAGGTGTTGGCTCGCAAGCATGACGAACGGAACGAAGATGTAAAAAAGGCTTTTAAGAAAGTTCCTTACCTCAATTCTTCACTTTTTGAACCGACCGAACTCGAACACGCTACTATCTTTATCAGCAACCTGAACGACAACAAAACCATTCCGATTTTTTCGCAAACCGTGCTGAAAGATGCGCAAGGCAAAAAACGGTCTGGAAATATCAATACGCTTCAATATTTGTTTGAGTTTTTAGATGCTTACGACTTTGGAGCCGAAGGCGGTGAAGAAATTCAGGAAGACAACAAAACGCTTATTAATGCTTCGGTTCTTGGGTTGATTTTCGAGAAAATAAACGGCTACAAAGACGGTTCGTTTTTTACTCCCGGTTTCATCACAATGTATATGTGCCGTGAAACCATACGCAGGGCAGTAGTGCAAAAGTTTAATGAAACCAAAAACTGGAATTGCCAAAACATAGATGAACTCTACGAAAAAATTGATTTTACCACTGTTGAAGGAAGAAAAGAAGCCAACAAAATTGTAAACAGCATCAAAATTTGCGACCCTGCCGTTGGTTCAGGACACTTTTTGGTTTCGGCACTCAATGAAATGATTGCCGTAAAAAACGACTTGAAAATTCTGCAAGACCGTGACGGAAAACGCCTGAAAGAATATCAGGTGGAAGTGGTGAATGATGAACTGATTGTAACAGACGAAAATGGAGAACTTTTTGAATACAATCCAAGCAACAAAGAAAGCCAACGCGTACAAGAAACACTATTCCATGAAAAACAAACCATTATTGAAAACTGCCTTTTCGGGGTGGACATCAATTCCAACTCGGTAAAAATTTGCCGTTTGCGTTTGTGGATTGAGCTTTTGAAAAATGCCTATTATAAAACCGATTCCGATTCCCACGATTTAAATCGTGGGCTAAATTCAAATCGTGGGCTATGGGAATTGGAGACGCTTCCGAATATTGACATCAATATCAAATGCGGAAACTCACTCGTGAGCCGTTTTGCATTAGACCAATCTATAACCCACGTTTTCAAACGTGAGAGCAAATGGAATATTGATACCTATAAAATGGCGGTGTCAACCTACCGAAACGCTGAAAGCAAAGAGCAGAAAAAAGAAATGGAACGACTGATTGCTGAAATAAAATCGGATTTCAGAAGTGAAATATCATTAAACGACCCAAAAGTAAAGAAACTGCGAAAACTTTCAGGCGAACTTTTCCAAATGACCAATCAAGGGCAACTTTTTGAAATGAGCAAAAAGGAAAAAGCCGATTGGAACAAGAAAGTAAAACAGCTGACAGAAGAAATCAAAAAATTGGAAGCCGAAATTGAAGAAATAAAATCCAACAAGATTTTTGAAAATGCTTTTGAATGGCGTTTTGAATTTCCCGAAGTGCTGAATGATGATGGTGATTTTGTGGGATTTGATGTGGTGATTGGAAATCCGCCATATATTCAACTGCAAGCCATGAAAGAATTTTCGGAACAAGTAAAAAGATTTGAATACAAAACCTATGAAAAAACAGGCGATATTTATACGCTTTTCTATGAAAAAGGTATTCAAATTCTTAAAAATGGTGGTTTTCTTGCTTACATTACCTCTAATAAATGGATGCGGGCAGGCTACGGCAAATCTACACGTGCCTTTTTTTGCCAACATAACCCCCTCAAACTCATTGACCTTGGCAGTGGCGTGTTCGAATCGGCTACTGTTGACACCAATATCCTACTTATCCAAAAAACTACCCAAAAACCTACCCATTACCACCTCCAAGCACTTGACCTCTCCAAAGAAAAAAACATTACTTCCTTTAATGCCTTTGCAGACCATTGGACTACCCTTACCCAACTCTCCGATGACGCTTGGACGATTGCTAATGAATTAGAACAACGCATCAAACAAAAAATTGAACAAAAAGGCACGCCCCTCAAAAATTGGGATATAAACATTTATCGTGGTATTTTAACAGGTTACAACGAGGCTTTTATTATTGATGGCAAAAAGAAAGACGAACTCATTGCCTTAGACCCCAAAAGTGCAGAAATTATCAAGCCCATTTTACGCGGCAGAGACATTAAACGCTACAAAGCCGAATTTGCCGATTTGTGGCTGATTGCTACTTTCCCTGCCTTAAAATTGAATATTGATGATTACCCTGCCGTAAAAGCATATTTACAAAGTTTTGGCAAACGCTTGCACCAAACAGGTGAGGAATTTATTGATGAAAATGGACAAAAAGCCAAAGCAAGAAAAAAAACAGGCAACAAATGGTTTGAAACACAAGACCAAATTGCCTACTACCCCGAATTTGAAAAGGAGAAGGTGGTGTATCCTGAAACTACTTTATGTTCCTCTTTTCATTACGATAATAAAAATTATTTTGTGGATAAAACAGCATTTATTTTGATTGGAAAAGACATTTTGTTTTTGACCTCTATCTTTAACTCAAAATTTTTTGAATGGTCATATAAATGCTTGTATTCTAGTGTAACACTAGGCGAAAAAGGATTTCAATTCAACAAACACGCTTTTGAACAATATCCCATACCGAAGTTAAGCGAAGAGGAACAGCAGCCCTTTGTGCAGTTGGTAGAGCAAATATTAGCATTAAAGGAACAAGGCAAAGACACAACCGATTTAGAAAATCAAATAGACCAATTGGTTTATCAGCTTTACGGCTTAACGGAAGAAGAAATAAAAATTATTGAGAACAACTAAAACGATAGAAATGCCAATACATCACATCTTCACATATTGCCAAGCAAAACTAACTGAAACACCTGCCAAAACTTGGCGACAGCGTATGTCTTTCCACCGAACAACAGACAAACAATTAGCACAAAAGAAAGAAAAGCAACATACAACAGCAGTTTGGCGTGATAGCAACAATTGCAGAACTTCGTATAATAGTTTTGTAGTAAGTATAAATGCAGTTCACCGCCTCAGTGTTTGGGCTAATAGTCCGCTACTCCGCATAAATATAAAAAGTTTCCACACTTTTTTTGCTTTCTCACTCGTTTTTTATTTTTTCACCACTTGGAGTTTTTCACAAGATTTAGACCGAGTTCGTAAAAACCTGCAAAAGCTCTGTTCCCCCGAATTTAATGGCAGAGGCTATGTGAAAAAAGGCGATTCGCTTGCCTCTGCTTGGATTGCCCAAGAATTTGAAAAAATTGGCTTGCTAAATTTTGAAAATTCTTATTTCCAAAATTTTAGTACAAGCATCAACACTTTTCCCAAAGAAATTCAGTGCAGTTTGGACGGAAGAAAATTAGTTTTAGGCAAAGATTTTATTATCGGTGCTGATAGCCCTTCGGCTTTTGGAAAAGCGGCAGTAGTTTTGCTGGATACCCTTCTTTTTTCGGACAAAGACCGCCGAAAAAAATTTTTTGAGCAAGATTTCCGAAAAAAAGCCTTGGTGTATCCTGTACGTTGGTCAAAAAAATTTGCCGAGCTGAGCCGTACTGAAATGGAAAAGTTAGAACAGGCAAGCGTATGGGTTTCTTTGCACCCCAAACTCACAGCAAGCGTTTCCGTATGGCAAGATAAACTGCCCGAAATTCAGATTTTGCAAAGCGTTTGGAAACCATCTTGCAAACAAATTAAGTTTCATATTCGCAACAAATTTATTGAAAAGTACAATACGAGTAATGTAATAGGCTATCTCAGAGGCACTACCCAGCCCGATAGCTTTTTGGTTTTCACGGCTCATTACGACCACTTGGGTAGTATGGGCAATATCTACTTTCCCGGTGCCAACGACAACGCCAGTGGCGTTACGATGCTTTTGGAGCTAGCTCATTATTACAAACAAAATCCTGCCAAATATTCGGTTGCTTTTATTGCTTTTGCCGCCGAAGAGGCGGGACTGATAGGCTCACAGTTTTATACTCAAAACCCTCTGTTTCCTTTGACTCAAATTAAAGTACTGCTCAATTTGGATTTGGTAGGCACAGGTGATGAAGGTATTACGATAGTGAATGGGGCTATTTTTGAAAAAGATTTTCAATTGTTTGAGAAAATCAATGAGAGCCAAAAATTATTGCCCAAAGTTGCCAAAAGAGGTAAAGCCGCCAATTCTGACCATTACTTTTTCTCAGAAAAAGGCGTAAAAGCCTTTTTTATTTACACTATGGGGGGCATCAAAGCATATCACGATATTGACGATAAGCCCGAAACATTACCCCTGACAAAGTATAAGGAACTTTTCAGGCTCATTACCGAGTACATCAAAGTATGTGAATAAATTTTTGCTTTTTTTGGAACGTTTTTTGAAAAAAATTGTTACCTTTGTTACCTAACCTAATAGCTTAAAACACTATTTTTCAACGCATAGCCTTATGTTTCTGATGTAAAGGCTATAAAAATTGAAACTGCTATGAACATTACCTACAATCACCCTTACGGCTATATTGCAGATGGCAAAGTTTTTTTGAAAGGCTATTTGAACTATCCTGATAGAGAAATTGGCGTAGTCAAAGAAACAGAGGAAAAATCCATTGAATATTTTGAAAAACGCTATGCCGAACTTTGTGAAAAAATCAATAAACTTGAACAAGATATTCATCAAGCCGAAAACAAAGGCTCTTATTTGATGAAATTGCTTCACCTTCGCGAATATACGCTACAATTCAAAGGGTTAGGTGATTTTCCCGTTTTACTCTCCCGATTAGATGAATTAGAAAAGTTTTTGCGTTCTCTGATAGAGCAGAACCGACAACGCAATTTGGATATTAAAAATCAAATTCTTGCCGATTTGGCTTTGCTCGTAGATGAAACCGACTGGAAAACCACCGATGCCAAAGTAGAGGAACTCAAACAACGATGGATTCGTACAGGGGCAGTGGAAGAATCGCAACAGGCAGAAATGGAAGAGCATTTCACTCGCCTCATCAAGGCGTATTATCAGCATAAAAAAGAACATTTCAAACGAAAAGCCGAAGAAGTCAAAAACAGACTCAATCAATACCGCTTGCTTGTGGATAAAGCCAGTATCCTCAAACTTTCTGATGACTTTGAAGCTACGGCTCTTGCTTTCAAAGAAATGCAACAACAATGGAAAACCATTGGCAAAGTACCTCAAAAGAAATTGGAAAAATATTGGGAACGCTTCAAAAAAATCAATAATGAATTTTTCCACCGATACAAGCAGTTCAAGGAAGGCGTGCCAGTGGAACAAATCAAGCCCTTAGACCCCTTGGAGCAGGCTCGTATCGTTCAGGAAAAACTTTGCAAACGTGCCGAAAGTCTAATTGGTGTAAATACCGAAGCAAGCGTAAATGAAGCCAAACAACTTCTTGTAGCTTGGAAAAACGAAGTCAATAACCCTCGCTATTTAGATAAAAACCTTGCCAATCGTTTTCGTTATGCTTGCGATAGAATTTTTGAAGAAAGCTACCTGATGAAAGTCGTAATGCGAAAGTACCCTGATTTCTATCAAAAACCCAAATTAGACCAGTTCCGCATAAAGACGAGTTTCTTACGAGAACTTATCCGTAAAGATGAGCAGGAAATTAACATAGCAGAAAGTAGTGAAAGCTACAAACCCGAACATAAAAGTTTCAATTTAGCCACACAAAAGCGAAAGGTTCAGGTGAAAAACATAATGCTTGAAGAGTTTGATAAAGAACTCAAAAAACTTTATACACCACCCAAAAATTTTCAGAAAAACTACGTTCCCAAAAAATAAAACCACAAATTTTTGTTTTTTGTACATTTTTGGTAAATTGTTGAACTATAAATTTTGATGCCTTATGTATTGGACTCTTGAATTAGCCTCGTATCTGGAAGATGCTCCTTGGCCTGCTACCAAAGATGAATTGATTGATTATGCGATTCGTTCAGGAGCACCTATGGAAGTAATTGAAAATTTACAAGAACTTGAAGATGATGGGCAACCCTACGAAAACATTGAAGAAATCTGGCCTGATTACCCAACCAAAGAAGATTTCTTTTTCAACGAAGACGAATATTAAAATGAAAAGCTAACCCAAATGGTTAGCTTTTTTGATTTTAACATCGTTGAATACAGGAAGGTAACTTATGCCTCTCCAATTTTTCCGAAAGGCAAGGTAATATTGCCGCCCCCTCTGATTTTACCGAAGTTGTTTTCGTATATCTCAATATTTTCTTTGAGAGCATTCAGGAAATTTTGAGCGTGTTCGGGGCTCATCACTATCCGTGAAACTACACGAGGTTTAGGTAAGCCGGGTAGTATCGTGATAAAATCAAATACAAACTCGGTTGGAGAATGAGAAATCATCACGAGATTAGAGTATGTTCCTTCGGCAAGTTCCGCAGGAAGTTCCACATCTATTTGCTGTTCGTTGGGGTTTTTCTTTGCCATAAATATATTTTTTGGGTAGTTATTTACGTTCAAAAAGCTCAAAGTTTGATGTTCAAGCCTTCAAGGAATTTGTCGCTGATTTTATGTGTCAGGTATTAAACCAACGTGAGTTACAAGACTAAAAATTTGATTATCAAGTTTTTATTTTTAACAACTTAAATCCCCCCTTATTTACCTCCCTGAAAACGAGGTGAGATAAATAAGCATAAAACTTTGATTTTCAGGTGTATAGCTCCCATCTCCTTTGGAGAGGGGCTGGGGGTGAGGTCAAAAAACACAATATTGCAAAAATAATCAAATTT